>UQQN01000166.1 GCA_900543155.1 uncultured Prevotella sp. | reverse complement strand
AGGATTATCGCCACCGAGCGCCCTTTTGCGCGTTCAAAATTTTCTGCCATTGTCATTTATCTTTTTTGTTCGTAATTTTTTTATACACACCCTGCACGCCCTCTACCTTCGCAATCATTCCGTTTTGATGCCAACGATAAATAATGTGACGAATCGGGCTACGCGAGCCAGCACGTTTCACGCAAGCTCGCAAATCGTCGCTTGTGAATGTCACTGCCAGCTCAGCAAACAAGTCCGTGTACACGGTGCGTTTTCGGGGTGCCGTGTCGCGCTGCACCTCTTCCATTTTTTCACCAAAGCGAGAGAGCAAGGCGGTCAATGCGTAGTTTGCTACCCAAAGGGCAAAATCCTTGACGCGACGAACGTAACGGCGATTATTTTCACTATCCACCGCATTAGCAGCCTCGTAACAAGCCACAGCCACCAACCCTGCACGAAAACCCACGACCGCAGCACGTCTGCGGAAAATTTCGAGCGCCATGTTTTGGGTACGCAAAAAATCGAGGCGACGTTGCTCTAACCAATCATCGATGGCATTGTTCAGGTAGTCGAGTTCGTAACAGTCCTTCATCTGCATCAAACGCTCCACAATAGCGTCTACACGCTTTTCGGCACTGGCGGTGAACTTGCCAAATTTTGGCATGCGCTTACCTGCTTGGTCGGGAATTTCGGCAAAGAGCACACGGCTCACAAGTCCGTCTTCAATGTCGTTGAAAAATCTGCTCACGGCGCGCGGAGTACCTAAGACCAACAAATTATAATACACGCGCGTGATGGTGCTATAAGATGCGTCGCTCATATAGTCTTGACCATACTCGGCATTGTCGAACGCGTTGCGATAAATGTCGCTCTTTTGTGCCCAAGTACCGCTGCGGTTGCTCTTTGTAAGCGTGTCGATTTCCTCGGCAAAGGTTAGCAAATGTCTGCCTCCTGCGTAGTCAAGTCGTTGCAGCAACTTTGCCACACTGACCGAGGGCGGTAGCAAGCGGATGCACGCGCGTGGGTCTTCGGGCTGCTCTTTTGCGTTCTTCGCCTTTCTCAACTCTTGGCGGTATGCCTCCTCAATGGCGCGGTTCGTGGCATCTTGCGCTTGCAAGCGTGCCGTGAGCGTGTTATACATGTTGCGTGCAAAACTCTTACCGCTTGCCTGGGGTGCCGTGACCACCGCAATAAACGAGGGACTTTGCAAATTTCCATCAAGGTAGGTGCCACGAATATGCGTGCAGAGCGCACCCACCACGGGCAACATCGACACAAGCTGCACCGCCTTAAAGTCAGGGGGGCACGTGCGCACAAACTCGCGAAACAAGGGCGGCAAATGGGGCAAATTCTTCTGATAATCTGCCAACGACAGCGACAAGTTCTTGTGCTCGCCCTCGCCTGCTTCGTCCTCGTCTTGTTCTTCGGCTTGCTCCTCGCGCAGTTCGGCTATTACCTCGCGCAGTTCGGGGGGCATATCTGTGCGACGGAAGGTATTTATCGTGTTCCTACAAATCTCCATTACCTCGCTATCCGCCAACCCATAGTGGGGAATGGCTGCTGCCATGACTTGTGGATTAAAATCACATACATAGCGAAATACACGTGCCAACTTATAGAGGCTTGAATTGCGATTGCCTTCACAAATTTCTGTATCAAAAATATTTTCGATCAGTCGCTTTGCAATCTCAGTCAAAGGAATGCCTTGATAGTGCGTTTGCAGCGTGCCATCAGCCGAAGCAGGTGCCGTAGTGTCTGCCGTGTCTGTCGTGGACTTTACCACCACTGGCGAGGGCGCCACATTGTTTTGTGGTTTTATGGTGCATTCGGGTTCCATTGTGAAGATGCGACCATCCATAAAATGCACATAATTCTCGGGAGGCACAAAACTCATACGCGCCAAATCGTGCGTGGCAGTGTCCACCTGTTCGGGCGCAAAACCTAATTGTGCAGCGAGCCACAACTGATATTCTCCAATTGTGGAAAAGCCTTGTGCAGCCATCATACGAGCCACTACGCGAAGCCCATGACCGCTCGGTGTGGTGTGAATCAGCATAATGCCACATTCGT
>UQQN01000165.1 GCA_900543155.1 uncultured Prevotella sp. | reverse complement strand
AGTCGGGGTTTTGTTTATAAAAAAAAGAGGATGCATCGTTTTGACACACCCTCACTTTTATTGACACAGATAATATTAAATGGAATGTGGATTTAACAAAACATCAACTCTAAAAAAAGCCCTTTTCATCGCAACTTTCGACAAGAATACGACTCTTAATCTATTTTACAATTCATTGAAAAAGGAATTCTCGCAAAGACTTCGTAGACATTCCTGGAATTTCGCAAAGTTGTCTGATGCGTTCCTCTAATGGTTGCATCCTTCGTTCGATTTCCTTGTCAAGGTGGTCTATCTCTGTCTCTATATTAGATATACTGGTACGGATTGCTCTAACCATGAATATGTGATGCTCGGTGAACTTTCCCTCTACAGCCAAAGCGATCTCCTCTTTCGTTGACTTGAGTTTCCAATGCGTACAAAGTTCTAACAACTTTTCGGGGTTGGTTTCACCAGCTATCACTGCATCTATTACAGCAGTACATGTTTTACCACGAATATTGGAGAATACTTTGTTAAATTTCATGCTGCAGCAGCGAAACCAAATATTTCATTCACCATCTTCTGATTTAATTATGAAGACACATAGCTACAACGAACGATGTAAGCGACTATATGTCCTTTTACAATTGTGATACATAGATTTGGAACTTAACATGTACAGTCGTATCATGCTTTGATATGATCGTATCATGCTTTCGAAACAATCATATCATACCATGATACTTTTTATAAGAATTCGCATTTGAAAAGAGGGTGAGAATTTTTAAAATCACCCCTATATATATCTATTATAGGTATGATTATCATCAAGCCCCATACCAAACGCAAATTTTATAAAAACTAAACACTTCGTTTCATGCAATCTATGTCTTTTCTTATGCACTCTATCTTGCTTTTTGTGCAACAAATGTATATTTACCTTACAAAAATCCGCCATTTTTCAAAAAAAGCGCACAAAACTTAAAAAACTGCACATAATTATTTGCGTATTAAAATTTATACATATATTTACAGCCGTAGAGAAGACAAAAATCTTTATTTAATGTGCTTTTCTCAACAAAATGCAACCAAAAACAACAGAATAGCTTTCTTTTTCGTTATTCTGTTAGATTAGGGAGGATAAAAGTAAATACAACACAACACGAAACTCCCTTTCACATTCTTACTTGATACAAACAAACATTAAAATAAAAAACGGTTAGATTATGAACAAAAAGTTAGTGCTCATGGGAGCAGCGCTGCTGATGACTGCAGCCACTGCTTCAGCCCAGAAGCGCGTGACAGGTCGTGTGCTCGACACCAATGGTGCACCGATAGCCGGCGCTACTGTACATGTAAAAGGTTCACAAATTAAGACCAAGACCGACGCCAACGGTAACTTCAGTTTGAAGAACATACCTTCTAACGCTAAGCAGATTACCTTTAGCTACTTCGGTATGGGTACGCAAACCGTCAGCGTGTCTGCCAATATGCAGGTAACGCTCAAAGACAACGAACAGACACTTGGCGAAGCATACGTAGTAGCTTATGGTAAAGCTACAAAGGCTTCGTTTACAGGTGCTGCTGCCAAAATTAAAGGCGACGTGGTTGAGAACAAGGCTACTACCGAAGTTACCTCAGCCCTCGCTGGTGAAGTTGCGGGTGTGCAAATTATGCAGAGCGACGGTAACCCGGGTGCTAACTCAAGCATTGTGATGCGTGGTATCGGTTCAGTGAATGCCGCAGCCTCTCCTCTCATCGTGGTAGATGGTATGCCTTACGCTGGCGACCTCTCAAGCATCGACCCTAAGGACATCGAGAGCCTCGACCTTATGAAGGACGCTACAGCTACTGCCCTTTATGGTTCGCGCGGTGCTAACGGTGTAATCATTATCTCAACTAAGAAAGGTAAAGCAGGCAAGCTCTCTATCGGTGCTGACGTGAAATATTCGGTTAGCGGTCGTTGGTTGCCTACTTACGATGTAATCAAGTCGCCCGAACGCTTCGTTGAACTCTCTTGGGAAAGCCTCAAGAACAACTTTATGAAGCAGGGTGCAACTGAAGAACAAGCTATTGGTGCTGCTTCGGCTGCCCTCTTCGACGACCAAAATGGTGGTATTCCTTCTATCTATAATATGTGGAATGCAGATGGTGCCAACCTTATCAACCCTGCTACAGGT
>UQQN01000164.1 GCA_900543155.1 uncultured Prevotella sp. | reverse complement strand
TGGGCTAGGCGCTTTTGGGCTTTCAGCCCGTGCATTATTGGATGCAAAACCATGCCGAATACACATTGGATTTTGCCTCCTACCTAACGGGGTAATCTCTTGTAACATGCCCCTAATCAATGACAAAACCCATAAAATCATGGCATGATTGTTATACCTCTGTCTCCGCACTAATTTTTACCTTTATTTTACGCGCACATCTCCAAAAAAATAAGTATCTTTGCACTATTGTGCGCCAAAGTATATTTTAGGCACGCTATTCAAACCGAAAACTATCATTTTCAAACAGAAAACTACACAAAACCCCATATATGGAAGATATAGAAAAGAAAGGCACTGCTGCCAATTATAGCGCCAGTAACATTCAGGTGCTCGAAGGATTGGAGGCTGTGCGTAAACGTCCTGCCATGTACATTGGCGATATCAGCGAAAAAGGTCTTCACCACTTGGTATACGAAACGGTAGATAACTCTATCGACGAAGCCCTTGCTGGATATTGCACCCACATCGAAGTGACTATCTGCACCGATAACTCTATCATTGTGCAAGATAATGGTCGTGGTATCCCTGTAGATATGCACCCCAAAGAACATCGTTCAGCACTCGAGGTGGTAATGACTGTGCTCCATGCCGGTGGTAAGTTCGATAAAGGTTCTTACAAAGTGTCGGGCGGTTTGCACGGTGTGGGTGTGAGCTGTGTAAATGCACTTTCTACTAAGATGGTTTCGAAGGTATTCCGTGATGGCAAAATCTATCGTCAGGAATATGCCAAGGGCCATCCTCAAGCTCCTGTAGAGGTTGTAGGTGAAACTGATATTCGTGGTACACGCCAACACTTCTGGCCCGACCCTACCATCTTCACCACCACAACTTATAAATACGAAATCTTGGCTAACCGCATGCGCGAGTTGGCTTATTTGAACGCAGGTATTACCATTACACTCACAGACGAGCGTCCCGACGAAGAGGGTAATACACGACGCGAAGTATTCCACTCAGACCTCGGTCTGCGCGAGTTTGTGCGTTACATTGATTCTTCGCGTCAACATCTCTTCAACGATGTGGTCTATCTCAACACCGAGAAAAATAACATCCCCATCGAGGTGGCTATTATGTACAACACTTCGTATAGCGAAAATATTCATTCTTACGTCAACAATATCAACACCATTGAAGGTGGTACGCACCTCGTAGGTTTCCGCCAAGCAGTGACACGTGTACTCAAAAAGTATGCCGAAGAAACTGCGGGTAAGCAAATTGAAAAGGCAAAGGTAGAAATTTCGGGCGAGGACTTCCGCGAAGGACTTACGGCTGTAATCTCTGTGAAGGTTGCAGAACCACAGTTCGAGGGACAGACTAAAACTAAGCTCGGTAACTCTGAGGTAACAGGTGCTGTAAACCAAGCAGTGGGCGAGGCGCTCACCAACTATCTTGAAGAGCATCCTAAAGAGGCAAAACTCATTGTCGATAAGGTGATTCTTGCTGCCACAGCACGTATCGCTGCACGTAAGGCACGCGAGAGTGTACAACGCAAGAGTCCGCTCTCGGGTGGTGGCTTGCCTGGTAAGTTGGCTGACTGCTCAGCAAAAGATCCTTCAATTTGTGAGCTTTTCCTTGTCGAGGGTGACTCGGCAGGTGGTTCTGCCAAGCAAGGTCGTAGCCGTGCTACACAAGCTATCCTCCCCTTGCGTGGTAAGATTTTGAATGTAGAAAAAGCCATGTGGCATAAGGCTTTCGAGAGCGACGAGGTGAACAATATCATTCAGGCGCTTGGCATTCGCTTCGGTTTGGGCGAAGATTCTAAGGAAGCCAACCTCGACAAGTTGCGTTATCACAAGGTAATTATCATGGCGGATGCCGATGTCGATGGTCAGCACATTGCTACATTGATTATGACGCTCTTCTATCGTTATATGCCTCAGATTATTCAGGATGGCTACCTTTACATTGCCATGCCGCCCCTTTACAAGTGTACCAAGGGTAAGGTTTCTGAATATTGCTATAACGACCGCGACCGTCAGGTATTTATGGATAAGTATGGCGATGGTACCGAAGGCAGTATCAAGACGCAGCGTTACAAAGGTCTTGGTGAAATGAATCCCGAGGAACTTTGGAGCACAACTATGAGTCCTGAAACCCGTCTGTTAAAGCAAGTATCACTCGAAAATGCTGCCGACGCCGACTACGTATTCTCTATGTTGATGGGTGATGACGTAGGTCCTCGTCGTGAATTTATTGAAAAGAATGCCATCTACGCCAATGTGGATGCATAAAAAATAAAACATCGCAGGTTCTTTTGTAAAGAAAGAATCTGCGATATTTCGTTTTGCGAAGCCAAATCTCACCCTACCTAACGGGGTAACCCATTTAAACATACATTCTATCGACAACAAAATCCGATATTCTCGCTTCGCGTTTTGTTTTGAACATTAATTACCATCAATGCCCATTAATTGTTCCATTAATACTTTTCAT
>UQQN01000163.1 GCA_900543155.1 uncultured Prevotella sp. | reverse complement strand
ATTATTGTTGAATATCAATCATTTACAATATTAAAATATCATCAAAACCATGCATGAGTCCACTTGAAAAAGGGCAGAAGCATTAATCCTTATGTAGATTTTGCTGTGCCATATTTATTACGCTTTTGCCCTTACAGGGCGTCAATACAATGTCAATCCACGACCTCCACATCTTTCACCCTAAAATTTCAGCCCTATGCAAGACTTGATATCTGACTTGGCACTGATTCTTATCTCTGCAGGTATTGTTACTCTTATTTTTAAGCGACTTAAACAACCGCTTGTGCTTGGCTATATTGTGGCGGGCTTTTTGGCTGGACCACACATGGCTTATACACCCAGTGTGACCGATATGAGTAGCATACACACTTGGGCAGACATTGGTGTGATCTTTTTAATGTTCACCTTGGGACTTGAATTTTCGTTCAAGAAGATTGTAAAGATGGGCATCGGACCTGTCATTGCTGCTTGCTCTGTCATGTTCTGCATGATGAGTGTGGGTAGCACGGTGGGGCACTTCTTTGGATGGGGAAGCATGAATAGCATGTTCCTTGGCGGGATGCTTGCCATGTCGAGTACCACCATTATTTATAAAGCACTCGAGGACCTTGGATTACGCCAAAAAAAGTTTGCTGGCGAGGTGCTCTCCGTACTTATTTTAGAGGATATTCTCGGCATCTTGCTTATGGTGGTGCTCAGTGCGGTTGCTGTGTCGCGCCAATTTGAGGGGGCAGAACTTGTGGGCAGTTTGTTTAAGTTAGGCTTCTTCCTTATTCTGTGGTTCGTGGTAGGCCTCTATCTCATTCCCATCTTTTTGCGCAAAGCCCACCGATGGATGAACCGCGAAACTCTGTTAATTGTGAGCATTGGTCTGTGCTTTTTGCTCGTGGTCTTTGCCGAGAAAGTGGGCTATAGCTCTGCCTTTGGTGCCTTTATGATGGGGAGCATCTTGGCTGAAACTGTCGAGGCAGAACAAATTGAACGTGTGGTTTCGCCCGTAAAGGACCTTTTTGGTGCCATTTTCTTTGTGTCGGTAGGCATGTTGGTCGACCCTGCCGTATTGGTGGCTTATTGGTTGCCCATTGTGATTATTTGTGTGGCTATTATTGTGGGACAAGCCGTATTTGGCACCGTGAGTTTCTTAATCTCGGGGCAACCCTTGCGCATCGCCTTGCAATGTGGCTTTTCGTTGGCACAGATAGGCGAGTTTGCCTTTATTCTTGCCTCATTGGGCATTTCGTTGGGGGTTACAAGCGACTTTCTTTATCCCGTAGTGGTGGCAGTGAGCATTATCACCACCTTCTTCACTCCCTACATGATACGTGCTTCACAACCCGTGTGTGCGTTTATTGAGCGTGTGGTGCCCCCTGCCGTCTTACACCGTTTAGCGAACCGTGGCAGTCATCATAGTTCCCCAACGGGCAATCATCCGCATGTGTGGAAACGCCTACTCACCGCACTTGCCACACAGGTGGGTGCTTACCTCACCTTGAGCATTGCCGTCATTCTTATTTCTTTTTCGGTCTTACTCCCACTTTGTCGTGGCACTTTCGGTCATTGGCCGGGCAACATTACCTGCGGTTTGCTCACCTTGTTGGTGGCTTCGCCTTTTTTGCGTGCCATTGTCATGCGCAAAAACCATTCTGAGGAGTGGAAAGAATTGCGTCGTCGCAGTCGTTTAAATCATGTCGCATTGTGGTTCACCTTTGCCGTGCGCTATGCCATAGCTGCTGCAGCGGTCTACTACATTCTCAATTTCCTTTCGCCCTTCTGGTGGGTGTGGCATGTGGCAGTCTCTCTCTTGTTGGTGGGTCTCATCATTGCTTCGCGACAGGTTAAGTGGGTCAGCATCAAGTTAGAGCGCACGTTCTTACAAAACCTACGTTCGCGCGAGGTTTTGGCACAAGCCGACAATGCCGAACCGGGGTATGCAGGACGTTTAACCAGTCGCAACATCCACATTGCCGAATTCGAAGTGCCCGAGGATTCTACTTGGGCGGGCAAGCGTTTAAGCGAGTTAGACATTAGTCATTGTTGTGGTGTGATGATAGCTGCCATTATTCGTGGTTCGCATCGTTTAAACATCCCCGATGGCAACACCATGCTTTTTCCCTCCGATCGCATTGAGGCGATTGGCAGTGACGAGAGTTTGCAGCAGTTTCAGGAGCGCTTAGGTGCTGCCCACCATGCTTATCCGCAAGTGGCAAACAAGTTGCAGTTGCGTCGTGTCATTATTCGCGAGGACAGTCCTTTTGTGGGTCTCGACCTTCGCAACAGTGGCATCCGTTCGCATTATCATTGCATGGTAGTAGGTTTTGAGGATAGTGCAGGCAATATCATCCCTGCCCAAGCCGACCGTATTATTGTGCGCAACGATGCCCTATGGATTGTTG
The DNA here is from genome assembly GCA_900543155.1 of uncultured Prevotella sp. Taxonomy (GTDB): domain Bacteria; phylum Bacteroidota; class Bacteroidia; order Bacteroidales; family Bacteroidaceae; genus Alloprevotella. The sequence goes on along the minus strand of UQQN01000163.1, from coordinate 197 downwards.
GGGTTGACAGTTCGTTACAAACCTTGCGTAGTGCCAAGCGGTAGTATGCACGGGGTGTAAGATGTTTTTATATACTAAATTTCGGATTTAGTTCCAAAAGGGCAACAGCACATAGGGCCTGGGGCGGGCTGAAAGCCCAATGAGCGCCTAGCCCAGGGCAAGCGAAGCGACACCCTGGGTCAAAGCACGTTCGTTAG
>UQQN01000162.1 GCA_900543155.1 uncultured Prevotella sp. | reverse complement strand
TCACATACCTGGCTACCTTATCTCACCCCTAACGGGGTAACCCATTTAATCATGCCCCTTATCGACGTCAAAATCCTCAAAACCATGCCGAAAATATCATGGATTTTGAACACCCTACCTAACGGGGTAACCCATTAAAACAATACACGAATTGAGGCATTTTCTGTGTTTGTTATTGTTGAATATCAACCATTTATAATATAAAAATAGCCTCAAAACCATGCATAAAACTTGAGTTGATCTTATTCAAATAATCAGACACAATTCTTTACTGGTGTTCCTAAAATTCACATCAAATTCAGTACGGATGCAGAGCGAAATCAAAAAAGAAGCAACTTCGTTTAAAAATCCGTCTAAGAATAAGTCTTTCGTTACATATTTAAAGAAAGTTGGGGTAAAAGACGTATATTGCCAAAAAATGTACTAAATTTGCTCCACCTTCGCGTAATGTGCGCTGCAAAATGCAGTGTGTTAGACGCGCTCCTTTTTCTGATAGCAAGAATATGGAACAAGAAAAGCCATTTAAATATCTGCAACATATAAACGCGCCTTCCGACTTGCGTAAACTCTCTGTCGACCAATTGCCTGAGGTGTGCGATGAACTTCGTCGCGACATCATCAAGGAGTTGGCAAACAACCCAGGACACTTTGCTTCAAGTCTTGGGTCGGTAGAGATTACTGTGGCAATGCACTATGTGTTCGACACACCATACGACCGTATTGTGTGGGATGTGGGACACCAAGCCTATGGGCACAAAATACTTACGGGCCGACGTGATGCATTCCATACCAATCGTAAGTTGCACGGTATTCGTCCTTTCCCTTCGCCCGATGAGAGCGAATATGACACTTTTGCCTGCGGACATGCTTCGAACAGCATATCGGCAGCCTTAGGTATGTCGTTAGCTGCAGTGCGTAAGGGCGAAACAGATCGTCATGTGGTAGCCGTGATTGGTGATGGCGCCATGAGCGGTGGTTTAGCTTTCGAGGGACTTAACAATGTGTCGGATACGCCCAATAATATGCTCATCATTCTCAATGACAATCACATGAGTATAGACCAAGCTGTGGGCGGCATGAAGGAGTATTTGTTGCACCTTCATACCAGTAATTGGTATAATCGACTGCGTTTTCGTGTTTCGCAAAAACTCACACAATGGGGCATACTCAACGAGAGTCGCCGTCGTGCCGTGTTGCGCTTTAACAACTCGGTGAAATCGTTGTTAACCAATCAACAAAACATTTTTGAGGGCTTAAACATTCGTTATTTTGGTCCAACCGACGGACATAATGTAATAGAATTAGTGCGTATTCTTAATGAAATTAAGGATATGAAAGGTCCTAAATTGTTACACCTTCATACGCACAAGGGACAGGGTTATAAACCTGCGATGGAGAATGCAACCGTTTGGCATGCTCCTGGTAAGTTCTGCATTGAAAGTGGCGAACGTATTATTGAAAAGCCAGATGTTCCGCAACCTCCTAAGTTTCAAGATGTTTTTGGACAAACATTGCTCGAACTGGCGCGTCAAAATCCACGTATTGTGGGGGTTACGCCAGCCATGCCTACAGGTTGTTCCATGAACATCTTGATGAACGAACTTCCCGACCGTGCCTTTGATGTGGGCATTGCCGAAGGTCATGCAGTGACTTTCTCGGGCGGTATGGCTAAGGAGGGTTTGCAGCCTTTCTGCAACATCTATTCAGCCTTTGCCCAACGTGCTTACGACAATTTGGTTCACGATGTAGCCCTATTGCGTTTACCCGTGGTGCTTTGTTTGGATCGTGCCGGTTTGGTGGGTGAGGATGGTCCTACACATCATGGCGCACTCGATTTAGCATCTTTGCGCCCAGTGCCCAATCTTACCATAGCTTCGCCTTACGACGAACGTGAATTGCGTCTACTAATGTATACAGCCCAATTACCCAATAAGGGTGCCTTTGTAATTCGTTATCCGCGTGGTCGTGGTTCGGTTGTAGATTGGCAATGTCCTTTCGAGGAAATACCCATTGGGCGTGGTCGTAAACTCAAAGAGGGCAAGGATGTAGCCGTGATAACTTTAGGTCCTATAGGTGCCGATGCAGCCAAGGCTATAGCGCAGGCAGAACAACAGCATCCTGGCTTAAGCATTGCACACTACGACTTGCGATTTTTAAAGCCACTCGATGAGGCTATGCTCACAGAGATAGGACAATCGTTTAAGCGTATTGTGACGATTGAAGATGGTGTCCGTATGGGTGGTATGGGGTCGGCAGTACTCGAATGGATGGACGATCACCATTTCACACCCGAGGTAACACGCCTTGGACTTCCCGATGCTTTTGTAGAACATGGAACGGTATCAGAGCTTCGCCACATTGTAGGGCTCGATGCCGAAAGCATGATTCGCGCATTTGTGGGAAAAGAGAAATAAATTGCATCAAATAAAAAATGACTAATGACTAATGACCGTTTAATGTATTGATAATCAATGTTTTAGCGGTCATTAGGTTATTTGAAAAATTCCTTAATTCGTGGTAAACGAATGTGAAGGGTATTTTATTGTAATGGATTACCCCTAACGGAGTAATCCATTTATCCATGTAATTTATCGACGTCAAAAATCCGATGAAATAGTGCAGAAAA
>UQQN01000161.1 GCA_900543155.1 uncultured Prevotella sp. | reverse complement strand
GGCGTTTTCTGCGTTTGTTATTGTTGAATCTCAACTATTTACAATATCATTTTTTTATCAAAACCATACAGAAAATTAGTGTGATGAAAAATGAATGTGTACAAAGCAGCCTCGCAGAGACACTTACTATCGAGTGAGCAGTTGAAGGCGCTTGTGAAGAAGAATGGGTGCCACCAAATAAAAAATTGCTGTCCGCTAAAACTAGCGAACAGCAATAAATGTTTTTTGCTTTTCCACTTGGATTACTTACGCAAACCGAGCTTCTTAACGATAGCACGATAACGCTCGATGTCCTTGCGCTTGAGGTAGTTGAGGAGCGCACGGCGCTTACCTACCATCTTAACGAGTGAGCGTTCAGTCGTATGATCTTTACGGTTTTGCTTCATGTGCTCCGTCAAGTGGGCAATACGGTAAGAAAACAAGGCTACCTGGCTTTCTGCTGAACCAGTATCCGAATTAGACTGTCCGTATGTGCCAAAGATCTCTTTCTTCTTTTCAGAATCTAAGTACATTGTGTATGAATTAAAATATGAATGAGTAAAATGCTCAAAGCTCTCTATACACCTAAAAAGTGCATTTTAAGCCCAAAGCGAGTGCAAAGTTACAAACTTCGTAGAAAATATCAAATTTATAAACCAAAATTTTCTACTAAATCGTTGATTTTGCGGCATTTATGGTCATTATTGCTCTTGTTTACACAAATTTCACACCATTTTAAGCCCACAGATGTACATAAAACCGTATATTTGAAAGCAATTTTTGATTTAAAAGCATATCCATGGGAAAGAATATCACAATACGTTGCAAAAATACTGGACGTTCGCACAAAGTGCCTATTGGCTTCACCTTAGAGGAGGTTTATGAAATGTTAGACCTCAATATGCCCTATGGCGCAACAAGTGCTAAGGTGAACAATAAAGTGGAAGGTTTACACTTTATGTTCTTCAATGATAAAGATGTGGAGTTTTTGGATATTACTTCACAGTCTGGATTACGCACATATACACGCTCGCTCTTCTTTATGCTCTACAAAGCAGTGCGCGACCTCTATGGCGAAACTGCCAGACTGCGCATTGATACCCCCGTGTCGAATGGTTATTATTGTCGACTCAACATCGAACAAGGTGAAGTTACTCCCAAGGTTGTGGAGGACTTAAAGGCACGTATGCAACAAATAGTAAAGGAGAAAATGCCTTTTCACCGCATTACTTGTCCCACAGAAGAAGCCGTGGAACTCTTCCGCAAAAACGGATTAGAAAGTAAGGCTAAGTTATTAGAAAGCTTAGGCAGTCTTTACACCACTTATTACACATTAGACAACACGGTGGACTATTTCTATGGCTCACTGCTTATAAATACATCGCAGATTTATCTTTTCGACTTAATTCCTTATGGCGATGGTTTGCTGCTACGCATTCCCGACCCAAAGAATCCTGCCCATTTACGTCCACTCACTGATCAGCCTAAGATGTTCGAGGTGTTTCGTGAACAACATCATTGGAACGAAATTTTGGGCGTTACCACAGTTGGTGAGTTTAACCAAGCTTGCGAAAACGGACATACAAACGACCTCATAAACTTGAGTGAGGCTTTGCAAGAAAAGAAAATTTCGCGTTTGGCTGATCGCATCGCCGAGAATCCTGAATTAAAGGTTATTTTGATTGCAGGTCCTTCATCGAGCGGAAAAACTACATTTAGCAAACGCCTAAGTGTACAGTTAATGGCGTGTGGTTTAAAACCTGTACCCATATCAACCGACGATTATTTTGTAGACCGTGTAAAAACTCCACGCGATGCCGAAGGAAAGTATGACTACGAGCACATTGAAGCAATGAATATTGAGTTGCTTACCACGCAAATCAATGCGCTGATTAAGGGTGAAGAGGTTGAAACACCGCGCTACGATTTTCTTACAGGTAAAAGTGTGCCAAGTGGCAATAAATATCAATTGGGTAAACGCGATATTTTAGTGCTCGAGGGTATTCATGCACTCAATCCTCGACTGACAGAAGGGGTACCTGCACAACATAAGTTTAAAATTTATGCTTCGGCACTTACCACTATTATGCTCGACGACCACAACTATATTCCCACCACCGACAATCGTCTGTTACGACGCATTGTGCGCGACTATAAATATCGTGGACGTTCGGCACAAGAGACTATTGAACAATGGCCTTCAGTGCGTCATGGCGAAGAACGTTGGATTTTCCCCTTCCAAGAAGAGGCAGACGAAATGATCAATACCGCCTTACTCTTTGAGTTAGCAGCCCTACGCGAACAAGCATTGCCTTTACTTGAACAAGTACCTGAATCAGCTCCTGAATATTCTGAGGCATATCGCTTGCGAAAGTTTCTTTCTTATCTTAAACCCATCTCTACACACGGACTTCCCCCCACCTCTTTGCTTAGAGAATTCTTAGGAGGAAGCACGTTTAAGTATTAATTTTACTGCAATTCCTGATTTAGGTAGGGGCGGGCTGAAAGTCCAACAAGCGCATAACCCAGGGCAAGCGAAGCGACACCCTAGGGTTACGAATTGCCATAGCATTGACGCCCTGTAAGGTAGGGTGTTCAAAATCCATAATTTTTTCCGGCACGATTTTGTAGGATTTTGATGTCGATAAGTAGCATGGTTAAA
>UQQN01000160.1 GCA_900543155.1 uncultured Prevotella sp. | reverse complement strand
CATTTAACCATGCTACTTATCGACATCAAAATCCTACAAAACCATGCAGAAAAAATCATGGATTTTGAACACCCTACCCTAAAGATTGGGATACTACCCAACTTATATACAATATATATGTAAGGTGAACAATTGTTTTAAAAAAACGAGTGACGAAAAATACTTGATACATTTCTCGTCACTCGTTAAATATTAATGAACCACCTTGAACTATTTGTTGCGACTACGCGCAGCCTGCAAGGTGTTAAGCATAAGCATGCAAATGGTCATAGGACCTACACCGCCAGGCACTGGAGTAATAGCAGCGCAAAGGGGTGCCACATTTTCAAAATCTACGTCACCCGATAGACGGAAACCCTTAGGGCGTGTAGCATCTGGCACACGCGTAGTGCCTACATCAATAATCACTGCACCAGGTTTTACCATATCTGCCGTAACAAATCCAGGACGACCGATGGCCGCAATAATAATATCGGCTTGTTTACACTCTTCTTTGAGCGTAGTGCTATGACTGTGGCATACTGTGACAGTAGCATCGCCAAATGCCTTTTGCATCATCAGCATAGCCATGGGTTTGCCCACAATGTTCGATCTGCCTAACACGACACAACGCTTCCCGCTAGTAGATATATTGTAACGACGCAATAATTCAATAATTCCTTTGGGCGTGGCAGGAATAAAACAAGGCAAACCTATCACCATTTTTCCAACGTTGATAGGGGTAAAACCATCCACATCCTTCTCGGGCGCAATACGCTCTGTAACCTTTTGCTCGTCGATATGAGCAGGCAAGGGTAATTGCACAATAAAACCATCGACTGTAGGGTCAGCGTTTAGGCGATCTACACAAGCCAAGAGTTCTTGTTCGGTTATATCAGCCTCGTAACGAATGAGCGATGACTCAAAACCACAAGCCTCGCAAGCTAACACTTTGTTTTTTACGTAAGTCTCGCTTCCCCCATCGTGTCCCACGAGTACGGCTGCAAGATGCGGACGTTTTTTACCTTCTGCAACAAGGGCTTTAACCTCCTCGGCAATTTCAGCTTTAATAATAGCGGCAGTAGCTTTGCCGTCGATGATTTGTGGCATAGGCTTTATGTGATTTTATGATATGATAAAAAATAAGAAGTTAGAGGACAAATCGCATCATAGAGCATTGTCATTCTCTAACTTCTATAAAGTTCTAAACAAAATTACATTTTGGGCATTCCGGGCATGCCAGGCATCTTAGGCATGTGTGCCATCATGCGACCCATCTTTGAGCCCGTGAGCATCTTCATCATCTTGCGAGTTTGGTCGAACTGCTTTACAAGACGGTTCACCTCTTGGATGTTTGTGCCCGAACCTTTGGCAATACGCATTTTACGGCTTTGGTTCAACACTTCGGGATGTTGACGTTCTTTGGGAGTCATCGAAAGAATAATGGCTTCGATACCCTTAAAGGCATTGTCGTCAATATCTACATCCTTAAGCGCCTTGCCCACACCAGGAATCATTGCAGCAAGATCCTTAATGTTACCCATCTTCTTGATTTGCTGAATTTGTGCAAGGAAATCGTTAAAGTCGAATTGATTCTTTTGAATCTTACGTTGTAACTTAAGTGCCTCCTTCTCGTCGAACTGCTCTTGTGCACGTTCTACCAACGACACGATGTCACCCATACCCAGAATACGGTCAGCCATACGCTCAGGGTGGAAGATATCGAGGGCTTCCATTTTCTCGCCCGTACCCACAAACATAATAGGTTTGTCAACTACCGTACGGATTGAGAGTGCAGCACCACCACGTGTATCACCATCGAGTTTAGTAAGAACTACACCTTCATAGTCAAGACGATCGTTAAATTCTTTTGCTGTGTTTACAGCATCTTGACCAGTCATGGCGTCAACCACAAAGAGCGTGTCATCGGGTTGTGCAGCCTCTTTAATGGCAGCAATTTCATTCATCAACTCTTCGTCGACAGCCAAACGACCTGCGGTATCGATAATTACGGTGTCGAAGCCCTTAGCCTTAGCCTCTTGAATACCTTCGCGAGCAATTTTTACAGGATCTTTCTCCTCAAGGTTCATGTAAATGGGCACCTCAATTTGCTCAGCGAGCACACGGAGTTGTTCTACGGCTGCAGGACGATATACGTCGCACGCTACGAGTAAAGGTTTGCGACTTTTTTTAGCCTTGAGATAGAGAGCCAACTTACCCGAGAGAGTAGTTTTACCAGCACCATTAAGACCCGCCATGAGGATAACTGAGGGACGACCTTGCAACTTAAGTTCAGAAGCATGTCCACCCATAAGTTCAGCCAACTCATCGTGTACAATTTTCACCATGAGTTGTCCAGGCTTAACACTGGTAAGCACGTTTTGTCCGAGTGCTTTTTGCTTTACGCGGTCAGTAAACGACTTGGCAACCTTATAGTTAACGTCAGCGTCGAGCAAAGCACGGCGCACGTCTTTCAAGGTTTCTGCCACGTTGATTTCGGTGATGCTTCCTTCACCCTTCAATATTTTGAAAGACCATTCAAGTCTTTCGCTCAGATTTTCAAACATGTATGGGATTCTTTTTTGTATATGAGTGCAAAGTTAGTGCAAGGTGAGCGCATGGCAAAGAAAAAAACGTGTTTTTTTATCTGTCATGCCGAACCGCAGCCTAACTTGACGAAGAAAAGTTAGTGCAAGGTGAGCGAAGTA
>UQQN01000159.1 GCA_900543155.1 uncultured Prevotella sp. | reverse complement strand
CTGCATCCCGATAACGCACTTTCAATGTAAAAATAATTTCGAACACCTACTTAGCGTGTGTGGGCAAGCCTCAAACCCGATGCTCGCCCCCACCCTGTTACATAAAGAATGATTCTGCAATTCTGATCAGAATTTTAGAAAATAAAAATCCATTTTTTTAGAGCTACCCGAAGGTCCACCCCCGACGTCAAAAAGCATCGATAAAAGTAAACACCACGCCAATGCGTCGAAACTCACTACCCTTTTTATCAGAGATATCAATGTTCGTTTCATAATTCACCTTCATCGCATTGAGCGACGGAATGTGCTCCACCAAATAATGTTTCACACCCATGGCACGCAAAAAAGCCAACTGATCGTTTTCCGAAATGCCCGTGCGCTTGCCCACAGTCACAGCACTCAGCACACCACCTTTCTTCACCGGTTCGCGCTCATAGTCGCCATAGCAACCATCATAGTTCACCGTGTGGCTAAACGGACTCGCATCTGCCATGCCCGTAATGCTCACCTTCAGTCCCTTGCCAGGCACCACATACTTAGCCATTTCGCCCTCGAGCGCCTTCTTTACCACAGCAAGCATAGCCTGTGCAGCGTTCGACTCCTCACACTTAAAGTGCCCTGCCGGAAAATCGTCGCGCGATGAATACTCCGCATCCACCGTATACGACACACCAATTTCGTAGTTCGTAATGCGTTTACCCGTAGCATCATTCTCCTTCAAAACCTGCGTCTTCACATCAATGCTCGTATGGTCCGAAATCACATTCTCGTTCTTCGCAGCAGCCAATATGTCGTTACGAATCTCCTGCAACTTAATCTCCTCCATTTGCGAAAGCTGCAACTGCGACAAAGGCACAAAGTTATCATCGTTTTCAAGATAAGCCAACGACTTGCGCTCTTGATTGTCAAAAACATACTTCTTACCAGTGCGCTGATTCACCACCTCGGTATAAACCAACTCAAACTCATCCTTTTCGTTCAAGCAATACTTAGCCTGCGTAATTTTCAGTTCACCCTCTTCCATAAAATCCTGCACCTCGTTAGCAGGCACCGAAACATAGATGTTGGGCATATTATCAATTTCAAGCGTAAGCATCTGCATGTCGGCATTATAGTTACCCACCTTAGGCGTAATGCCCTCCAGCGTAGCCTCTGCCATGCGTGTAGCAATTTCAGTTTCAAAAAGCGAAATCTGCTTCATACGCGTTTCTTCGTTCACACGCTCATTATAAGCCTCGAGCGACTCACCGTCCATACGCTTCAACCACTCCTTCATCTTCGAATCCAACTCATCGCGCAACAACACCTGACGGTTAGGAGCAAGAAAATTCACAGGCTTAAACACAATAGCAAGGTCTGTGTTATAAGCCAAGAGCATACGCTCGTCAGCGTCGCGCATAAAGTCTAAAAACATCATGCCCGCCCCCTTCGTGTCTATGTATTGGCGATCCTTGTTATTCAGCAAATTTATCAAAGCTATGCGATGCTCACCCGTCACCACCGCCAAATACTTGTTTTCGGGGTGAAAGGCACAACAAGTTGCCAAGCCCAAAGCATCATACGTCTTAGCCACCTCAAAGTTACGAGTGTCATAAATTCTGCACACAGCATCGGCAGTGAGCACAGCCATCCAGCGCGAATCGTTCGAAAAACAAACCTGCTTTATGCTGTCCGTCATCTCCAACTTAGCACGCTGCATTTTTGCCTCAATAGCCAACACCTCCAAGTTCTTACCCTCAGACAATGCCAAGTAAAAACCATTCTCACTTGCCACCAATCGGTTAGCTTGCACCATAGCCGGAATCGCAGCCGTTTCAGCATGCCGCTTCACGTCATAAATGTGCACCTGCTTATCGCTACCCATCACATAAAAGCCACGCGCATCACTTGCATAGCAAAACGCCAACGGATTATATTGCTGACACCTCACCCTGAACATCTGGCTATCAGCCTCCTTCAAGTCATAAGCACGCAGCGTGTTCGCCCCTTTGCCACCATTCAGCACCATGTAAGAGTCGTCGCCAGCAGGGTTCAACTTCATTTGCAAAATATCTTTGCTATGCAACACCTCGTACCCGCGCAAATTATACGCATTGTTGTTATTGTAGTAATAAAAAGAAAATTGGTAGTTGCCAAAACCCTTCGGCAAATATTTCAACTTATATGCAATAGACGTCGTGTCCACCTCGGTCTTGTCTGCAGACTGTGCATGAACAGCCGCCAAACCTCCGCCCCAAAGCATGCAAGCCAAAGCTAAGCGCGTGGCACAATATGCGGCCAAAAAGGGCTTCTTACAAATCTGCTTGTTCAATAATTGTCCCATAAATATCAGTGTTAATAGGTTTCAAAAATAGGTTGTTGTCTTTTTTTATAGCACCCTCCTCTCCGCCACAATGCCCAAGCGCGAACCCACTTAGCGCTGCACACCAAGGGGGGCATAACGAAAAAGAGTTTTTTTTCAAGCAACAATAAATTTACCATGTCTGCATTCACCCGATAAAGAAGAATACACCTTAGCGTATACAACACAATACGCATAATATATATCACGCATCAAAGCAGGCAATAGTTGTTTTTATCATCGCTTTTTTCAGAACGACCCTGTTGCCATATCTACCAGAATCGTCCCCATAGTTTTTTGCGTAATTATAAAACCTCACCTGTTGGCGGAATTAATTTAGTGCATACTTAATTCTGCCAATGGGCTTGTC
>UQQN01000158.1 GCA_900543155.1 uncultured Prevotella sp. | reverse complement strand
AGTAAATTTGCCCGTGTTTATGAGTTGAAGTTCTGCGTGATGGAGGTGTTTTTGAGTTTGAGAAGTTCTGCATGGTTTTGATGTGTTTCATCATTGATAGGGGCATGATAAATGGGTTACCCCACCTAATGGGATAATCTCTTAAGAGGCGTCAATATGCCCTTTATCGTTGACTATAACCGATAAAACCATGTAGCACATTCTTCAGATTTTGAACACCTTGCCTAACGACCAAATTTCGTTGTTACATGCCATTTGTGGATATTTAAATTCGAAAACCAGATGCTTGCGGATGCGCTGATTGCAAAAGATTGCGTTAAGAACGCTATTGTTTCAGGGGTAAAAGTAGGGTCAATCTGCGTAAAAAAGACAAAAGCAAATTTAAATTACGTGGTTTTAGGGGATGTTTTGCGAAATTTAATTGATACAAACGCCACAATCGGCGTAAAAACGTTATTTTTGCATTTCAATAGAAAAAAACAAGAAACTAAGATATGAACGAAAACGTAGATATTCGTCTGCTCAATGCTCAGATAGAGGCTGAAACAGGCTTTATTACAGACCTTGTGGAGGGTATGAACCGCACAATCGTGGGTCAGAAACATCTTGTGAACGCTTTGTTGGTAGGCCTTTTGGCTGATGGTCACATTTTGCTTGAAGGTGTTCCGGGATTGGCTAAGACTTTGGCTATTAAGACTTTGGCTTCGCTGGTTGACGCACGCTTTGGCCGTATTCAGTTTACTCCCGACCTTTTGCCTGCCGACGTGGTGGGTACGCTTATCTATAGCCAAAAGGATGAGACTTTTAAGGTGAAGAAGGGTCCTGTTTTTGCTAATTTCGTGTTGGCTGACGAGATTAACCGTGCTCCTGCTAAGGTGCAGAGTGCTTTGCTCGAGGCGATGCAAGAGCGACAGGTTACGATTGGCGACGAAACTTTTGCGCTGCCTAAGCCTTTCTTAGTGCTCGCCACTCAGAACCCTATTGAACAAGAAGGTACATACGAGTTGCCCGAAGCACAGGTTGACCGTTTTATGCTGAAGGTGGTTATAGACTATCCTACGCTTGAAGAAGAGAAACAAATTGTGAGAGCGCATGTAAAGAGTTCGTTTGTTACCCCTACTCCCGTGATTGACACGGAGCGCATTATTAAAGCGCGTGAGTTGGTAAAGCAGGTTTATGTGGACGAACGCATTGAGCAATATGTTACTGACTTGGTTTTTGCCACACGTGTACCCGAAAAGTATGGTTTGGCAAAGATTAAAGATTACATTGCCTTTAGTGCGGGTCCGCGTGCCAGCATCAATTTGGCTTTGGCTGCACGTGCTTGTGCCTTTATCAAACGCAGGGGTTATGTGGTGCCCGAGGATGTGCGCGAGGTTGCAGCCGACGTATTGCGCCACCGCATTGGACTTTCGTATGAGGCTGAAGCGGCTAACGTGAAGTCGGAAGACATTATTCGCGAGTTGATTAACAAGGTTGAGGTACCCTAAGAGACGGATGTGTGTTGTGTGTTGTGTGTTGCACGATGAGCTAAATGGTTATTGTGCAAAACACCCCAACAAGGTATAGGCATGTGTGTGAGTCTTTATGTAAAATTCGGAAAAGGGCTCTTCTCTTGTCTGCCCAAAAAGTAGCCACACGAGGTGTAGCAAAGCAAAATGGAAACAACTGATTTATTACAGCGGGTGCGACGCATCGAAATTAAGACGCGACGACTCACTAACCACATATTTGCAGGCGAATATCACTCTGCATTTAAGGGGCGCGGTATGTCGTTTGCCGAAGTGCGCGAATATCAGCCTGGGGATGATGTGCGAGATATAGACTGGAATGTTACTGCTCGCATGAATCGTCCCTATATTAAGGTGTTTGAGGAGGAACGCGAACTGACGCTGATGTTGCTTATTGACCTTTCTGAAAGTCAAACTTTTGGCACGAAGGGAAATACGCAACGCAATATGGCTGCTGAGATTGCTGCTACATTGGCTTTCTCGGCTATGCAAAATAACGATAAGATTGGTGTACTTTTTTTTACGGATCGCATAGAAAAGTTTATTCCCCCGAAAAAGGGTCGTAAGCACATTCTGTATATTATACGCGAACTTATTGACTTTGTGCCACAAGGTAAGGGTACGGATATTGGCAAGGCTATGGAGTATTTGGTTAAAATCATGCCGAAGCGCTGCATTAGTTTTGTGCTGAGTGACTTTCTTACTACAAACGACTTTTCGCAACCGCTCACGGTGGCAGCACGCAAACACGACGTGGTGGCATTGCACCTTTATGATCACTGCATGGCTGAACTGCCAAATGCGGGACTGATTAAGGTGGTGGATGCTGAAACCGGACACGAACAATTTATTGACACGGGTAGCAAGGCGGTTAGACAACATCAACGTGCGTGGTGGCTAAAACATACCCATGACTTGGATAACACTTTCCGTAAAGCTCAGGTGGACTTTGCCTCTGTTGCCACGGACGCTGATTATGTGAGACCTCTCATGAATATCTTTGCTAGACGATAATGGTTTAAGTATTAAGTATTAAGTGTTAAGTATTACAAACTATATAGGGTTGTGTACGCAACTACTTAATTCTCAATGTTTTAAGATTTAATGGTTAGAGCTAAAGATTAATGGTCTATATAAGGCTTCTGTCCTTACAGGGCGTCAATACTATGGCAATCTGTAACCCAGGGTGTCGCTTCCCAGGGTGTCGCTTCGCTTGCCCTGGGCTATGCGCTCATTGGGCTTTCAGCCCG
>UQQN01000157.1 GCA_900543155.1 uncultured Prevotella sp. | reverse complement strand
ATGCAATCAAGCTTGCTTGAATTGCTGAGGTGCAGCCGATAATGCACAATGAATTTTCATGCCTGGTTATATGTTACGCCACACCAAATGGCGCACCCTTACCCAACGTTTTTTTTCAAAAATGACCAAATGACCGAGTGACCTTTACCCAAAAAAACATGTGAATACCTTCATTCTCAATGCCTTACGTAATCAAAAAAGGTCATTTTTTGAGTGACCTTTCATTTCTCAAAAAATGACCTTTCATCAAAAAACAAAAAACTTTGGCATTGCTCATAAATATTTTGAACATCGCTCCCATCTTATTTTCCACTTCACTATGTCGAAATTTTCGATACAAAAAAGACCCCCATTTTTTAGGTTTTGACATCCCGATATCATTCCGAAATCATTCCGATATCATTCCGAAGGCATGCAATCATCTAAAACTGACAACAAATAGGGAACAAAAAAGAACCACGTTTTCCCCCTCGGTTTTTGCTTTTATTTCTGCCCCTCATCCTTTGTCCCAAAAAAATCGTAAATTTGCCCCCACAAACATCAACACCACAACATGAAGAAATTTTTTACCCTCTGTGCTGCCCTATTGATGGGCTTCACAGCTGCCCATGCCGACGAAGGTATGTGGCTACTTAAACTCATGAAGCAGCAGCACCTTGAAGACTCGCTGCGTAAGGCTGGCTTACAACTGCCTGCTACTGCACTTTATAGCGAAACCGCCCCCTCGTTGCGCGATTGCATCGGTATCTTTGGCGGCGGTTGCACGGGTGAGGCTGTAAGTGCCGACGGTCTTATTCTTACAAACCATCACTGCGGATTTAGCTACGTTCACGAAATGAGCGGCATTGGCCACGACTACATGAAGGATGGCTATTTTGCACACAACCGTAGCGAAGAACTCCGCACACCTGCCAGTCTTACCTTTACTTTTGTAAAGCGCATTACCGACGTTACCGCACAGGTAAATGCTGAGGCTGAAAAGAAACATGCCGACGAATATACACGTCAGAGCATCGGTTTTCTTGAACCCATTGCCAAGAAAATGCTTAAAAAGAGCGAGTTTGCCAAACTTAAAGGCATGACGGCTCGCATCGTGCCTTACTTTGGTGGCAATCAATTCTACATTTTCTTTGAACAGCAATATCAAGACGTGCGCTTGGTAGCCAATCCTCCCTACAACATCGGTCAGTTTGGTGGTAACTCTGACAACTGGATGTGGCCCCGTCATAATGCAGACTTCTGCATGTTCCGCATTTATGCTGACAAAAACGGACAACCCGCACCTTACAGCAAAGACAATGTGCCCCTTAAACTCAAAAAATATCTTCCCATCTCGCTCAAGGGCATCAACCAAGGCGACTACACCATGATTATGGGTTTCCCTGGCACCACTACGCGCTATCTCACAGCTGCCGAGGTACAATTACGTTGTGAGTCTACCAATGCACCTATTATTTTGGCAGGTAACCCCTTGTTGAAATACTACAAAGAGCTCATGGACCAGAGCGACGAAAAACGTCTCTTGCTCGAAGATGAATACGCATCGTGGGGCAACACCGTGAAGAACTTTGGCGGTATGAACGAGGCTGTTGAAAAAGAACATCTCATCGACGAGAAGAAGAACGAAGAAGCTCGCTTCCGTCAGTTTGCTGCGCAAAGTGGCAAGGCTGAATACAAGGATGTGATTGAGCGCATCGAAAAACTCTGCCAAACTTATGCCGATACGCTTCACGACATGATGCTCTATCGCATTGCCTTGCAAGACCAAGCACTTTGGGTGCGTCCGTCGTTGGTAAATGCCTATGAAAAGGCACTCCAATCGAACAAGCAAAAGAACATTGAAGCGGCTAAGGCTGCCATTGTTGCATATTGCCAAAACAACATCAAGAATGTAAACATGGCAATCGACTGTGGCAAGGTGAAATTGCTCACCCCTTACTTCCTCCAAGGTCGCAAACTCAAAGACCTTCAGCCCGCTTACCTCAATGGCAAGCAGAAGGTGGAGGCTGTCATCGACAACATCTATCAGCATACCGTCTTTGCCGACAGTGCAAAATTGGCGGATGCCTTGGCTAAGAACGATGCACAGATTTTGAAGAACGATCCGCTTTATTTGCAAACCACCGACTTGGTAGCTTACCAAGAAAAATTGGCAAAAACGCTTCAGGCTTATAACGCACAGCGCATAGAACTCGATAAAATCTATGTACGTGGACTCTGCGAGATGTACGATTGGGCTAAGGCTCCCGATGCCAACTTCACACTCCGCATGACATACGGTCATGTAAAGGACCTCGACCCGCGCGATGGTGTGCATTATAATTGGCGTACCGTGCTCGATGGTATGTTCGAAAAAGAGAGCAAAACCGAGAGCGATTATTTCATCAATGAGCGTCTTCGCAAACTCTACGAGGCAAAAGACTTTGGTCGTTATGCTCGCGAGGATGGCAAGTTGCCCGCATGTTTCCTCTCAAACAACGATATCACAGGTGGTAACTCTGGTTCGGGTGTGCTCAATGCCAAGGGCGAACTCATTGGTTTGGCATTCGATGGAAACATCGAGAGTCTTTCGGGCGACCTTAAGTTCAACCCACGTTTGCAGCGTTGCATTAACGTAGACATTCGTTACGTGCTCTTTATCATCGATAAGTTTGGTGGAGCAAGCTATGTGCTTCCTGAACTCGATTTACGATAAGTTATTTAAGCGCCGCCGATAATGCACGCGGGCTGAAAGCCCAAAAGCGCCTAGCCCAGGGCAAGCGAAGCGACACCCTGGGT
>UQQN01000156.1 GCA_900543155.1 uncultured Prevotella sp. | reverse complement strand
TGCTGTGGCAATTCATAACCCAGGGTGTCGCTTCGCTTGCCCTGGGCTAGGCGCTCCATTGGGCTTTCAGCCCGTGCATTTACTAAATCTGGAACTTGAGCTACCTTATCTCACCCCTAACGGGGTGACCCATTAGAACTATACCTGAATTTAGGCCTTTTATGCGTTTATTATTGTTGAATATCAATCATTTACAATATTATAATATCATCAAAACCATGCAAAAAAACATAGATTTTGAACACCCTACTATCTTTGTGCATTGAAGAGTGTTGCGAGCTACACGACCGATGAAAGAAAGCGGTCAAAAAGAAAGGTGAAGATTGAATTTAGAAGAAATAAAAGCTCAAATATAATCTTCGTTAGAAAAGTTTAGACGACTTCTATATAAGATGTAATTGCACTATCGCCAAAATGTTGTAACTTTGCCCA
Organism: uncultured Prevotella sp.; assembly: GCA_900543155.1. Lineage (GTDB taxonomy): Bacteria > Bacteroidota > Bacteroidia > Bacteroidales > Bacteroidaceae > Alloprevotella. Next base: position 2,429 of record UQQN01000156.1, on the reverse strand, counting down.
CTAAAGCAATAATTGTTCAATAAGAAAACAACAACTATATGGTAGACATATTTATTATTGTGGTGCTCGTTTGGGCATTGTTTAGCGGATGGCGTGCAGGTCTTCTTAAAGAAGTAACCTCTGGCATTGGCGTATTGGTGGGTTTGCTTGTAGCAGCCACTTGCTATTCCACCTTTGGAAAATATTTGGCAGTGAATGGCACCGAAACCAATATGGTAACAAGCATTATTGCCTTTCTTTTGCTGTGGATTATAGTTCCCATAGCCTTAGGTTTTGTGGCAAACGTGCTAACCAAATCGTTGAAAGGCATGAATTTGGGCATGCCCAATTCCATGTTGGGTGCCTTGGTCAGCCTCATCAAATACGTGGTGGTGCTTAGCTGTGTGTTCAATGTGATGCAAGGTTTGGGCATCCTCAATGCCGAAAAAGCCAAAGACTCTAAGTTGCTCAACCCCGTGACCATGGCTCTTGGCATGTTCTTCGACAATGACAAGGACTGCGAATATGCACCCGATGCAAACACAGACTCCGTGAATGCAGCCAAGCCCGACACCGTTTGGGTAAACCTCGACCACAAGGCTGACAGCGCTAAAACAAAAAGCCAAACGAAATAACAGACATACACAATGGCTAACGAAAACGAACTGGTAAAAGAATTTACCGACAAAAAATACGAATACGGTTTTACTACCGACATTCACACCGAAATTATTGACCGTGGACTTAATGAGGACGTCATTCGCCTTATCTCTGAGAAAAAAGGCGAACCCGAATGGCTTCTCGAATTCCGTCTCAAGGCTTATCGCTATTGGCTCACTTTAGAACAACCCGATTGGGGACACGTCAACTTGCCACAAATCGACTATCAAGCCATCTCTTATTATGCCGACCCTACGAAAAAACAAAAAGACGAGGGTAAAAAAGAGATTGACCCTGAGTTGATGAAGACTTTCGACAAGTTGGGCATCCCTCTCGAAGAACGTATGCAGTTGGCAGGTGTGGCTGTAGATGCCGTGATGGACTCGGTGAGTGTAAAAACCACTTTTAAAGAGAAACTGCAAGAAAAAGGCATCATCTTTAGCTCTATCAGCGAGGCTGTGCGCGAAAACCCCGAATTAGTGCGCAAATATTTGGGTTCGGTAGTCCCCTATCGCGACAACTATTTTGCAGCACTCAACAGTGCTGTCTTCTCCGACGGCTCGTTCGTTTACATCCCCCGCGGTGTGCGTTGTCCCATGGAACTTTCTACCTATTTCCGCATCAATGCTCGCAACACGGGGCAGTTTGAGCGCACCCTTATTGTGTGCGACGATGGCGGCTATGTCAGCTATTTAGAGGGATGCACTGCCCCGATGCGCGACGAAAACCAATTACACGCTGCCATTGTCGAGATTGTGGTAAACGAGAATGCCGAGGTTAAATATTCTACCGTGCAAAACTGGTATCCTGGCGACAAAAATGGTCGTGGCGGTGTATATAATCTTGTGACTAAACGCGGACAATTGCGCGGTGCTAACTCTAAACTGTCGTGGACACAGGTTGAAACAGGTTCTGCCATCACGTGGAAGTATCCCTCGTGTGTGTTAATGGGCGATAACTCGCAAGCTGAGTTCTACTCGGTGGCTGTCACCAACAATCACCAAGAGGCTGACACGGGCACTAAGATGATTCACATTGGTCGTAACACACGCAGCACCATTATTTCAAAGGGCATTTCGGCAGGCAAGAGTCAAAACTCTTATCGTGGATTGGTTAAGGTGGGCAGCAAGGCTGCGGGTGCACGCAACTATTCATCGTGCGACTCTTTGCTTTTAGGTTCTGAATGTGGCGCACACACCTTCCCTTATATTGATGTGGCAAATCCCGATGCTACCGTTGAGCATGAGGCAACAACTTCTAAAATCTCAGAGGACCAATTGCTTTATTGCAACCAGCGTGGCATACCTACCGAGGACGCTGTTTCGCTCATTGTGGGTGGCTATGCCAAAGAGGTTATCAACAAACTCCCCATGGAGTTTGCTGTTGAAGCTACCAAGTTGCTCAGCGTTTCGCTCGAGGGAAGTGTGGGATAAAATATTAAGTATTAAGTATTACAAACTATGTGTATACATGTAATAAGTAAGCTTTAAGTATTAAGTAACTGAAGTTTCGGATTTAGCAAGGGCGGGCTGAATTATCGTGCAAACCGAATGCAATCAAGCTTGCTTGAATTGCTGAAGTGCAGCCGATAATGCATAGCAAAGCCCAATGGAGCGCCTAGGGCAAGCGAAGCGACATCCTGAGTCAAAGCACGTTCGTTAGTGACGCCCTGTAAGGTAGGAGGTTCAAAATCTATAATATTTTTCTGCACGATTTTGTAGGATTTTGATGTCGAGATAAGTAGCATGGTTAAATGGGTTACCCCGTTAGGGGTGAGATAAGGTAGCCAG
>UQQN01000155.1 GCA_900543155.1 uncultured Prevotella sp. | reverse complement strand
AACCGGGGACACAAGGATTTTCAGTCCTTTGCTCTACCAACTGAGCTATGGCACCTTGCTGATTTGCGAGTGCAAAAGTAGTGCATAATTTTCATTCCACCAAATTATTCCACGTTTTTTTTTAGAAAAATGCAATTTTTCATCCAAAAATGCGGATAATTCCACAAAATTGAACAAATTTGTATCGAGCAAAGTGTTGAAGCACTTTTATCCAATAAAAATGCAAAAGTAGGCTTACTACTTGTTATATTCTTTACACCTCTCATAAAAAATGGAACAGAATTACACATCAGATATTCGCACGCTAAAGATGGACGATGCACTTGGCTTGCCAGGTAGCATGAGTAGTTTGGGAAATGAATTTACATTGCTCGACGATATCTCGTGGAAAGATCTTGTAGAAGCTCCCATACAAATAGGTTTTCTCCTTATCGTGTTATGCACCGAAGGCGAAGCAACCTTTACGCTTGGCGGACGCAAACAACACATGGAGAAAGGCAATTTGCTCATATCGTTTGGCGAACAAATATTCCAAGAAGAACATGCCGACCAAAATTTCCATGCCAAGGCTGTGCTTATGTCACGACAATTTGCTCAAAACTGCATTGTCGGACTCAACATGATGTGGCCCTACCTGCTCTATTTAATGAAAAACCCAGTGCTGAAAATGGACAGCGAAGAGCGCGAGTGGTTAGAAAACTGCTATCACCTCATTCGCCGCAGACTCACTAAAATGTCTGGCAAATACACACGCGAAGCCACCGTATCGCTTGTCAGAGCATTTTATTTTGAAATATGCAACTTGCTTGATGCACGTGTGCAACCCGACCAATCGATTGGACAAAATCGTGCTTATGCCATTTTCGATCAATTCATACGTCTGCTCTCACAACACTTCAAACAAGAGCGTAGCGTAGAATGGTATAGCAGCGAAATGTGCCTTACACCCAAACACTTATCTGAAGTAGTAAAACAAGTTAGCGGAAAAACTGCAGGACAATGGATTACAACCATGGTGGTAATAGAAATTAAAACACTCTTAAAGCACACCACATTGTCTATCAAAGAAATTGCACAAGACATGAACTTCCCCAACCAAAGTTTTTTGGGCAAATACTTTAAAAACGTAGAGGGTATTTCGCCATCCGACTACCGAAAAGGCGACAGCAGCAAAGATTTTTAAGATTTTAAAGGTTAGAAAGAAGAGAGAAAAATTTATTTATGGAAAACAACCATACAAAGCCCAATGTAGCTCTGGTGTTGTCGAGCGGTGGAGCACGTGGGTATGCCCATGTAGGAGCCATTAAAGCACTCGAAGAACGTGGTTACCACATCACCTCAGTAGCAGGAGCCTCAATGGGCGCATTGGTCGGGGGCGTTTATTGCACAGGTAAGATAGACGAGCTCACTAAATGGTTTTGTCAATTAACCAAACGCGAGGTGCTTTCGCTCATCGACCTCTCATTAGCAAAATCGTATGTCATGAAGGGCGACAAACTCATGACTACCATTGGTAAAATGGTAAAAAATGCGCGCATCGAAAAACTCAACATTCCCTTTCGTGCCATAGCTGCCGACCTTGCCACACAGCGCGAGGTGGTATTTTCAAAAGGCTGCATTGAACGCGCCATTCGTTCGTCCATATCCATGCCCTCAGTGCTTAAACCCATAGAGGTGGCACATCATGTGCTGATAGACGGAGGCATTGTTAACCCCCTACCCCTAAACCGTGTGCCGCGCCATGAAGGAGATATATTAGTTTCGGTAAATGTAAGTGCTCCCGCCAGCGAGGATATAGAAGAAAAACGCGAAGCCGAACGCAAAAAGAAGCGCGAAGAGAGTGGGTTACTCTCAATGAAACGCATGATTCAAGCCATCATCCCCGACCGTGCCACAAGCAACTACATGACGCTCATATCCTCAGCCATAGCCTTGCAAATTCAGCGTCACACAGTGCTTTCACAAAAACTCACCCCTCCCGACATCGCCATAAACATTCCCATGAATCGCTTTGGCGTGTTCGACTTCGATCAAGCCGCCGACATCATACGCATTGGCTACGAAGAAACACTCAAAGCCATCGACCTTTACGAAAAGAACCTACCCAACAAATGAAAAAGAACATAGGACGTGCCGTGATAGTGGGTGCCTCGTCGGGCATAGGCTATGAAGTAGCCCGTTTGCTCATAGCCGATGGTTGGACAGTTGCTTTAGCAGCTCGGCGCACCGCTCCCCTTGAAGCACTCAAGCAATTAGCCCCATCACGCGTTTACACCGCTTGCATTGACATAACCCACCCCAAAGCAGACGAGGCTCTGTTGCAACTAATCGAAAGCATGGGAGGCACAGATTTGTATTTTCATGCCTCGGGCATAGGCAGTCAAAACCCCACCTTACAACCCGACATAGAGTTGCAAACCATGCACACCAATGCCCTTGGATTCACACGGATGATAGGTGCAGCCTTTCGCTATTTCGCTTCACAAGGCAAGGGGCACATTGCTGCCATATCGTCTATTGCTGGCACCCGTGGTTTAGGTCAAGCACCCGCTTACTCTGCCACCAAGGCACTGCAAAACACCTACATAGAGTCGCTTGCACAATTATCGCACATGCGGGGACTTCACATCCACTTTACCGACCTTCGTCCAGGCTTTGTGCGCACCCCTTTATTGGGCAACGACGGCAACTACCCCATGCTGATGCAAGCTAACACCGTGGCACGTGCCATAATCAAAGCTTTGTATGCCCAAAAGAGTGTGGTTGTAATAGACCGCCGTTGGCGCATACTCACCGCCCTGTGGCAACTTGTGCCACATTGGTTGTGGCGCCGATTAAAAGTAAGATAATTTTTAGGTCATTGTTTTTGAATGACCTGAGACACAGCCGAAAATGCACGCCCTGAAAGGGCAACAGCACATAACCCAGGGCAAGCGAAGCGACACCCTGGGTTACGAATTGCCATAGCATTGACGCCC
>UQQN01000154.1 GCA_900543155.1 uncultured Prevotella sp. | reverse complement strand
GACCCCAACCTTGGCAAGGTTGTGCTCTACCAACTGAGCTATTTCCGCGTTATGTTTTTTGCTTTGCACCATTAGGTTATTTTGAGCAACCGTTATTGGCGTTTTTGCGAGTGCAAAGGTATAAACTTTTCTGAAACCAGCAAAACATTTCGCAGTTTTTTTTCAAAAAAAGTGCATTTTCCTCTAAAATAGCCCTTTTTTACTCGTTTTTTATGCAAATAACAAGGTTTTCATCCTTACAAATTCTTTAAAGCCACACACAAAAAGTGAAGCGTTTAGAAGTCCTGAGCCTACATTTTTCTTCTTAAAATGTTTCTCAAAACGTCTAAACGCTTCAATTTTTTATCCCTAAAATTCTTATGCCATCACTTTTTTCCTTTGTGCAAAGGCATAAGCCACCACATTGGCAAAACCAATAAGGGGGACTATAAATGCTACCGACATACTCGAAGCATCTGCTACCATACCCATTAATAACGGACCGATAGCACCTCCTACAGGCGTCATCATCAGCAACGACGAAGCTCGTTTGGTAAGCACACCTAATCCACGCAGCGAAAGTGCAAAGATGGTGGGGAACATAATGCTTTCGAACACATATATTAATATCAGTGCTGCCAACGAGAGTGTGCCTAGGTTAAGCATTACGGCAAAGGTGCAAAGAAACGTACACACTGCACATACACTAAGCACGCGTTCTGTGCCCACATGCTGCATGATAATGCTACCTATCACACGTCCCATCATGAATAGTCCCAATCCGCCAAACGAAAGGGCGATAGAGGCATCGCGTGGATTCATCCATCCGCTGTCCGACACATAGTTTATAAAGAAACTATTTATCGAAATCTCTGACACCTCATAGCTCAGCAAGGCTATCATGCCAAAAAGAAAAGCCTTGTTGTGCAACAAATGAGTGAGTTTCGACCCTACTTGTTTTTGAGTAGTCTCTACAGCATGTGGAATTTCGGGCAATTTGATGCGTGTAAAAGCAATAGCCACACTTAGAGCCACTGCTGCCATCACCACATAAGGCAGGGCTATGCGATTTTCTGCTCCCGCGTCGCCCGAGAATAGCAACAGTCCGCCAAACAAAGGCCCACATACACACCCCAGTCCATTAAACGATTGTGCAAGGTTTAGTCGCGATGCTGCTGTTTCTCTGTCGCCCAACTCCGTTACATAAGGATTGGCAGCCGTTTCAAGAAACACCAAGCCACAAGCAATGACAAAGAGCGAAGCCAAGAAAAAGTTGAACGACATGATCTGTGCACCAGGCCAAAACATCAGTGCACCTATGCCATAAAGCAAGAGTCCCGTTATAACCCCCGTGCGATAACCTCGGCGGTCAATCACGATGCCCGCAGGAATAGCCATTACAAAATATCCCAAGTAAAACATCACTTGCACCATTGAGGAATGGGCATGCGTCATGCCAGGAATCACATTTTGAAAATGCTTATTCAACACATCTAATATAGAATGTGCGGCACCCCACAGAAAAAAGAGCGAGGTAATTAAGAAGAATGGCAGCAGATACTGCCTTTTCACCAAAGCTTTCATTTTAATGTGGAATTATTCTTCGTAGTAGTCAAAGAGGAAGTCGTTGTAGGGATACTTCTGCACGTGCAACTGTTTGATGCGTGTGTAGAACAGCTTCTTCAGTTCATCGATATTCATTTTCTCGCGTGCCGAAATAAAGATGCAGTCATCACCCATCTTAGCCATCCATGTTTTTTTCAGTTCATCGAGCGACACATTCTCTTTGGTAGCGGGTGTTAAGTCGTCAGGGTCTTTTTCAGTCCAAGTGTAAGCATCCATCTTATTAAACACCAAGAGTTGAGGTTTTTCTGCGCAACCCAAGTCTTGCAGCGTTTTGTTCACCACCTCAATTTGTTCCATAAAATCAGGATGCGACACATCTACCACATGTACCAGTAGGTCAGCTTCGCGTACCTCATCGAGTGTACTCTTAAATGAGTCAACTAAGTCGGTAGGCAATTTACGGATAAATCCAACCGTATCCGCCAACAAGAAGGGGAGGTTGTCAATAATCACCTTGCGTACGGTAGTGTCGAGTGTGGCAAAGAGTTTATTCTCAGCAAACACCTCAGTTTTTGCCAACAAGTTAATTAGTGTAGATTTACCCACATTGGTGTAACCCACCAATGCCACACGAATCATTCTGCCACGGTTTTTGCGTTGTGTTGTTTTTTGTCGATCAATGTCAGCCAATCTTTGTTTCAACAACGACATACGGTTCAAGATGATACGGCGGTCCATTTCGAGCTGCGTTTCACCAGGACCACGCAGACCTACTGAACCTTTACCACCGCCCGAACCCGAGCCACCACCTTGACGTTCAAGGTGTGTCCACAAGCGTTGCAATCGGGGCAACATGTAACGATATTGTGCCAACTCCACCTGTGTCTTTGCATTCGCCGTTTGAGCACGCATGGCAAAGATGTCGAGAATCAAGTTTGTGCGGTCCAAAATTTTCACGCCAAGTGCCTGTCCGATGTTACGGAGCTGTTTAGCTGAAAGTTCATCATCAAAGATAACCATACCCACTTCGCGTTCAGCCTCTTCTTCTGCCACGATGTAGTCACGTATTTCTTCGAGTTTACCTTTACCCACATACGATACCGACGAGGGGCCGTCCATTTTTTGAGTAAAGCGTTTCACGGTAACAGCGCCTGCGGTTTCTGCCAAGAACTCCAATTCGTCAAGATATTCGTTGGTCTTGCGTTCGTTTTGGTTCTTGGTTATCAAGCCCACCAAAATAGCGGTTTCCGATTTTATTTCTTCAGTTTGTATGAATCCTTGCATATTCTATATCAATAATAATTGCGTGCAAAGTTACGTAATATTGCGCAAATGCATTCATTTATAGATAAATTATTAAGGTGTGTTTAAAATCCACAATATTTTTCTGCATGGTTTTGATAAAAAATGATATTGTAAATAGTTGATATTCAACAATAATAAA
>UQQN01000153.1 GCA_900543155.1 uncultured Prevotella sp. | reverse complement strand
CTGAGACTATACGCATTGCATGACTGTCGTATCACTCGAAATGTCGGATGAACCTTACTTCTTACCCCAAAATATGCCATAATATACTATTCAACACATCTCATAAAACAAATCACACCGCAATGTCTGTTATTTTTTAGACGCTGCGGTGTGATTTTTTATTTACTGAAGTTTCCCACCCCCTTTACCAAAACAAAGGAGACAAAATTGCCGAAACAATTTTGCCTCCTTTGTCATTTATAATGCGTTAATTTAAACCCTTACTTCACAATCATCTTGCGAGTCACAGTGCTTGCAGTAGTGCTCACTTGGAACACATACACACCCGGTGCAAGTGTCTGTGTGTTCACCACCAATTCATCGCCATGTTGCGGAGCAACTACATGTTGGGCATAAGCCACCTGACCGTTAGCTGCAATTACACGCACATTGGCATAGCTCTCATCGTTATTAAAGAGCACCTTCCATGCATCGTTGCCCTTCTGCAAAGTTACAGGAGCTGCACTATTCAGTGTTTGGTTCACACCATCTGGACGCATACGAATCGCTTCTTTCAAACCCTCGTAAGCATCAATCTTGCCATAACCCCATTCTTTGCTCCACGTAAGGTTACGACCGGTGTAACTATCCTTACGAGCCGTTTTTTGCAAAATAGCAGCCACATCGTCACTCGTAAGCTCGGGGTTGGCTTGCAACCACAAAGCAATGATACCCGTCACAACAGGAGTTGCCATCGACGTACCACTCATCACACCATAATAAAAGGAGTTACCACCACTCACAACCTTCTGTACATTCTCAGCTGCATCTGTGCTAAACGATTTTGCCTTCTTTGAGAAAGCCGAAATCACCACACCACCAGGGGCTGCAATCGTGGGCGTAGGCAATGCCTTCGGGTCGGTGCTGAGCGAAGGACCACGACTTGAGAAGTTGCTAATGTCGGCAACTTCGCCCACAAAGCTTGCGTATGAATAAGAGTTACCACTCAGCGAGGTGAAGCTTGTGGCATTATTATAAGAGGCTACCGAAATTGAACTCGGAATACTTGCAGCACCCGCACCAGTGGCATAGTTACCATCGCCCTCGGGGGTAGTGTAAACCTTGTCGTCCACAGTCAACTTAGTCTTGGCAAATGCGCCTGCTGCCAAGTCGGTGTTAAGCCAAGCGTGGCATTCGGCACCAGCTTTGCCTTCAACCTCCCACACAAACTCGCCCGTGTTCAATCCCATTTTGGTGAGCAACTGCTTGAAGTAGCCTGAGAATTTGCCATACTGACGGTTGTTAAAAGGCGACACCTCGGCTTCGAAGGTCTGCCCTGCGGCATTCATCTGCACAGCAGTGGGATAATATAACTTACCGCGCGACAACACGGCTGGACGTATGGTGAGCAAGCCCTCGCCTTCGTTGGCAGCCCACACCTCCGAATAAACCACACTGTTAGTGTTAAGTTGGTCATCGAGTTTTATGTAGAAAAAAGCTTTTTCGCCATCCTCTGTGAATTTGTGCATCACATGGAGCTTTTCGGCACCCGAGTTACCCATAGCACCTACCAAGATGCCACCCTTCGTGCTGAGTTTATCCATGTTTTGATCGGTATCAGAGCTACCATCGTGCGGACCAGAGTTTGAACCAAAGCTCATGTTGATGACCCAGGGTTTGCCCTCGCCTTCAGCATACTTTTTTATGGCTGCTGCTTGTGCTATGGTCGACGAAGTTGACAAGTTCGACATCATAGGCAAAAGTTCAGCCCCTGTTGCCACACCATAATAGTTGCAACCTTCCACCTTACGTCCTACGGCAATGTTGGCAACGTGTGTGGCATGTCCCTCGTTGTCATTAGGGTCGTTAAAAGGAGCAGAATTTTTCAGCATACCTGATGTAGCACTGCTACCCCACTTTTTGCAAGCGTTCAAGAATGCAGGATGCTTAAACTCAAAGCCTTGGTCTATCACACCCACAACCACCCCCGTGCCATCGTAGGGAGTGTCGAGTCCTGCGCCCTCAGTCACCTTGGTCACGCCCGTTTCGTTGCGTACCAAATGCATGGTCGGAAAAAGTTGCTCGCTCTTGTTCACATAGAGCACCTCGCTACGTGCTGCCAAAGTCTTAATAAAACTTGCGGGAGCTGTAATCACTGCCAACTGGTCGGTTGGTGCTTCTGCCTGATAGCCTTCGGCAATGGCAAAATCTGCCACAGTCTCAGCACCGCCCACGATGGTTGTAACCTGGAGTTGAAGATTCGTTTCGGGACTGACAGTTTCTGCACCCTTTCGCGTTACACGATGAATGCTATTGCCATTGAGCAAAGCATCGAACGACGAGTTCCACTTGCGACCCGTGTTGTAGAATTTAACTTCTTGCGCCGAGGCAGCAGCTGACATAAGTGCCAAACCTGCGGCAAGCAACAATTTCTTGTTCATTGTCTATTTTTTTCTTATTATTTTTCTTTAGGGTTGATCTGTGCCAATAACTTTCGGCATGTTGGTTTGTTTGCTTAATTATCAGCCAAAACGGTGCAAAGTTACGCATAAATGCTGACAAAATGAAAGTCACGCACAGACAAAAGTGTCTGATATTCTTTTTCTTTTGATTTTTTAAGGAGATAAGGATAGAAAAACATACGTTGCTAACATTTGACATGGAGATTTGAGGTAAGGTGTTTAAAAACCATCAAAGTTATGCACAAATTCATGCTGCAGATAATACGTGTATAGTAAATTATCCGTGGTTTAGAACATTTTTTTCTATTTGGTAGTAAAAGTGAAAACATAGCGAAAGTGACAAGTGACACCAAAACACCTTGATAATCAACCACTTAGATGTCACTTTGTCACTTGAAATTTTTCTTAAATCTTGGTTAACGAATGTAAGGGATATGTTATTAAGGATCACCTCGTTAGGTAGGGTGTTCAAAATTCATAATGTTTTTCTGCACGATATTTGATAGATTTATTAAGAATTTTCACGAGGGTGTGTCAAAACGATGCATCCTCTTTTTTTTATAAACAAAACCCCGACTTT
>UQQN01000152.1 GCA_900543155.1 uncultured Prevotella sp. | reverse complement strand
CTCCGCAGTGTTTTAGCATGGCATTAGATTTATGCAGACTATACCGAGGACACACTGTGTACATAACACACTCGGTATAGCTTACAAAGTAAAACGACAATATACAACTACTATACTTGGCAAGTTGCGCACAGAATATTATTACCTTGTCTTTTGCAAACTTCAAGAACAAAACAGGTCGTGTCTGTTCCCTTGTTCTTTCTCAATGCAGCAGCCTTGATGTTTCATGCAAATTGTTAGGATTAAGGTCTGCCACCATAGGCATGAAGAGCCGAAAGGCAAATGTCTCGTCCTTTGTTCTTGGAGGAGGGAGCGAGGTTATGTTTTGGGAACCCCAAAACTCCTCGCTCCACCATGATGGCGGAGAAATTTTGCTCCCGATGGTCGCAAAAAGTGAGTGTACTAAGTGCAAACAGTATATCGAATGACAAAAATACAGGAACAAGGCTATCCTTTGCGGAAATGCAACTTTAAGAAAAAGAACGCTTCCTTCTTATTTTCATCAGCACCTGCCTTTTCGCAGAAGCTAATCCTGGGGATAGCACCTCTTGTTCCAACATGTCCAATGCCATCTTTAACTCGCTGAGAAGTTCAGGATAATACTTCATTTGCTCATAAGCAAGCTTCATGCAATAAGCTCGTATAGCATATGGCTGAGCGCAAGCGGTAATCTTACTTACACAGAAGTCAATGAAATCTGAGCGGAGGGATTCTTCTTCAAATGGTTGGCGTAAAAGAATACTGAGCATTAGACGGCGTTTCCCAACATGTTCTTCTTTCATCACTCGGTCAATCAGCTCATCATGTTTGCTGTAAAGCCACTCATTATTTGCTAAATCAAAATTTGATAGAACGTGCAGTGCATTGAATGCTACACGATTATCCTCATCGAAAGTAAGCCGATAGAACTCTTCCTTTCGGTGGTCATTCTTATCACCTTGAGTGAGAAAGCACAGCTCAAGGATATTATCCTTGCTTATTCTACCAAATAGTTTTTGTTTCATATCATGTGGCTTAATGTCCCATTCTTGATGTATCAACTTCCTTTACTTTCTTTTCTTTGTAGCCTCCGAACTTATAGATGACAGCAAAAGTGGCAGTAGCCCAATTATAGTTTACTTTCATACGGTAATCTTGATTGCCTTGTACGGAGCGGGTGTCTGCCTTGTTGTTGAAAATATTGCTGCCATTGATGCGCAATCCCCATTTTCCATCATGTGAAGTCCATTGTAATTTGGCGTTCATTCTAAAGATTGGACTTATATCATAAACACCTTGTATTACTTTTGACTGAAAGAAAGGGTTTAGTATGAGGCGCAAGTCTTGTGTGCGGCAAAGTTTTATAGATGCAGTACCTCCAAGAGCTGCCGTCAGTTTCTTGCGGTTGAATGGCAAATCGAAGAAATGGTCACTTTTGGCATGCTTGTAGATTCCAACGGCAAACACATTGCCATTGAGCCATTTGCCTGCGCTGAATATTGCAGAGGCTTGCAATCCAAAGCTATTTTCGTAGTTGAAGTTAGTTTCTTTCATTATTACCGCCATGCGGTCTGTTGGCTGGTATGGCATCTGCACAGAATAATCTGGCTTCAAATTTGCAAAAGCCATCAAAGTATAGCGTCTCTTTATCTGCCACATAAGGTTGACATTATAATTTGAGTATGGTTTCAAATCGGGATTGCCATGTATCTCAGTATATGTTGATGAGTAAAACACGCTGCTCATTGTTGACCAATAACTCGGGAACTCAGAGTTAGAGCTGAACGACAAGTTGAGTAAATGATTCTCGTTGATATTCCACAGGGCGTTGAGTGAAGGATATATGCGCCATTTGTCCCATATCGGGGAGTGGTATTGCTCGGCAGCTACGGATGCTTCAAGACTAATCGCCTTGTTTATCTGTTTGCTGAAACCTGCATATATATTCCATATCCGTTCGTTGATGTCCACACTGCTTGTTGCATTAGGCAGAATATTTCCCTCCTTATCGAGGGTGTTCTGATAACTCTTGTTGCTTGTGAACTGTCCCTTTACGCCATACGACAATCCCCAGCCATGTGCCAAAGAATGGGTTTGGTCTGCCGTGAACATCCATTTGCTGATTGTCTGTTCACTGCCACTTGTAAGGTTGCGTTCCGTTTCTGTCGTATTTTCATTTGTATAAATCGTACCGTCAAGTTTTTGTTGTTGGGGGGTACGATAATTCGTGTATGAACCACTAATATTAAGTCCAAAAGGAAGTGAGTAGTTTACATCAACATTGTGCAGATACTCATGGCTGTCATTATGCATTCCGCTTTCACTTGAGCCTGCGGTGTTGCTGTTGGAACAAGACTTGTCCCATTTACCTGTATAGGCAACTTCAAGACGATGATTCTTGCTAAAGGCGTAATTCATGCCAAGTCGGTAGTTATGAGCAATACCAAATGACTTCTGACTGGTTTCATCATTATAATTTACCCGTTTGTTACCCAGTGGATGGTTGGCAATGCGTGAAGACTCACCATATGAATTGCCGTCTATATATTGATATTGTGCATCTAATCCAAACTTTCCCCTTTGCATAGAAAGGTAAAAATCACCAAACCCTTTTGCATATTTGCTTTGCTGCAATCCTCCAATTATCTGTCCAGACAACTGATTTGTACCCGCATAATCTTTTGTGACGATATTTATAGCCATGCCACGAACATGATAACGTGCAGGAGCAGCAAGCATCACCTCTGCTTTAGCCAACTGTGCAGCAGGCATCGCTTTCAATCTGTCTGCAAGCTGTTCTTGCGTTAAAGTGGTCGCCTGTCCGTTGATGATAAGCGTCACCTCGTTGCCGGAAAACTTGATGCCACCATCAGCATCACTAACACCAGGAATACGTGTAAGAGCCTCATAGGCATTGTCGGCAGGTAGTTGCTTCATGAGTAACGGCATGTTATAGGATAACATACCTCGCTCAGCCTTGACGATAGGGCGCGAACCTTTGACCATTATTTCGGGAAGGTTGTGCATCATGTTCTCCATTGTGAGCGAATCATTCTGCGTCTGAGTTTGAGCTTTCACGTTAGCAACTGAAAGCAGAAATAAGGTTCATCCGACATTTCGAGTGATACGACAGTCATGCAATGCGTATAGTCTC
>UQQN01000151.1 GCA_900543155.1 uncultured Prevotella sp. | reverse complement strand
AGGATTATCGCCACCGAGCGCCCTTTTGCGCGTTCAAAATTTTCTGCCATTGTCAATGATCTTTTTTGTTCATAATTTTTTTATACACACCATTCACGCCCTCTACATTTTCTATCATGTCGTTTTGGCGCCAACGATACAAAATTTGCTTGGTGGGACTTTGACTTCCATACCGCTTTGTAGCCATGCGTAAATCATCACTTGTAAACGTCACTGCCATCGCTGCATAAAGGTCGGCATACGCGGTGCGTTGTCGGGGACTTGTTTCGCGTTGCACCTCCTCCATTTTTTCACCGAAGCGATTTAACAAAGCCGTGAGCGCATAGTTCGCTACCCATAACGCAAATTTCTTTACACGGTAATCACAACGCGTTTTGTTGCCTCCCTCATTTATGGTTGTAGCCTCATAGCAAGCCACAGCCACCAATCCAGCACGGAAACCTATAACCGCCGCACGACGACGGAATATCTCGAGCGCCATATTTTGTGTGCGCAAGAAATCAATGCGACGTTGTTCCAACCAGTTGTCAATGGCTTTATTTAAGTATTCTAACTCATAACAATCTTGCATCTGCATCAATCGCTCTACAATGGCATCCACACGCTTCGCGGCATTCGCGCTAAATCTACCAAATTTGGGCATTCGCTTACCTGCTTGCGAGGGGAGCTCAGCAAAGAGCACACGACTCACAAGCCCATCCTCAATGTCATTGAAAAAACGGTTTACAGCTCTTGGTGTACCTAAAATCAGCAAATTGTAATACACGCGCACAATGGTGCTATAAGATGCATCGCTCATGTAGTCTTGACCATACTCGGCATTGTCGAACGCGTTGCGATAAATGTCGCTTTTCTGCGCCCAAGCACCGCTACGGTTACTTTTTGTCAAAGTGTCAATTTCTTCGGCAAACGTCAGCAGATGCTTTTGTCTTGCATAGTCGAGGCGTTGTAGCAGTTTAGCAATACTTACAGACGGTGGCAACAAGCGAATGCACGCTCGGGGGTCCTCGGGTTGCTCCTTTGCGTTCTTCGCCTTTTTCAACTCCTGCCTATAGGATTCTTCAATCGCGCGATTCGTGGCATCTTGTTCTTGAATACGCGCCGTCAAAGTGTTATACATATTGCGTGCAAAACTCTTACCTGACGCTTGCGGAGCCGTGACCACCGTGATGAACGAGGGACTTTGTTCATTGCCGTCCAAATAGGAGGAGCGAATATGTGTGCAAAGCGTACCCACCACAGGCAACATCGACACAATTTGCACCGCCTTGAAATCAGGAGGACAAACTTTTACAAACTCGCGAAATAGGGGAGGCAATGGGGGCAAGTTTTTCTGATAATCAGACAACGACAAGGATAATTTTTTTTGTTCGCCCGTGTCTTCGTTTTCGCTTTCTGCATCTTCTTGCTCCTCGCGCAGTTCGGCTATCACCTCGCGCAGTTCGGGGGGCATATCTGTGCGACGGAAGGTATTTATTGTGTTCCTACAAATTTCCATCACCTCGCTATCCGCCAACCCATAGTGGGGGATTGCAGCTGCCATGACCTGTGGGTTGAAGTCGCACACATAGCGAAACACACGTGCCAACTTATAGAGGCTTGAATTGCGATTACCCTCGCAAATTTCCGTATCGAACAAATTTTCAATAAGTCGCTTGGCAATGTCCGTTAAGGGAATGCCTTGATAGTGCGTTTGCAGCGTGCCATCAGCCGAAGCAGGTGTCGTGTCTTCTGCCGTGTCTGCCGTGGTTGTGGGGTGGGGCGTGGACTTTGCCACCGAGGGCGAAGGCGCCACATTGTTTTGTGGTTTTATTGTGCATTCGGGTTCCATCGTGAAGATGCGCCCATCCATAAAATGCACATAATTTTCAGGAGGCACAAAACTCATACGCGCCAAATCATGTGTAGCGGTGTCCACCTGTTCAGGGGCAAAACCCAACTGTGCAGCAAGCCACAACTGATATTCTCCGATTGTGGAAAAACCCTGTGCAGCCATCATACGTGCCACCACGCGAAGCCCATGACCGCTCGGTGTGGTGTGAATCAGCATAATGCCACATTCGTCCACCTTTGCCATAAACGTGCTGGCAATTTGAGCCGTGTTGCCCTCCAAATGGTCCAAGTCGAGCATATAAAGCCCCGAGGGTTCCGCATTCTCATTTTTGCGAGCCTTGCCGTTAAAACTTGCTTGCCACATCACCGCAGGGAGCCGCTTCTTTGCCTTGGCATCGCCGTGCTGAAAATCCCACACCGCGCGGTTCACCAACTCGCTCGTGGTTAATTCAGTCCACCGTTGCTGCGTCAACGGCTGTGGCATCGATCGCAACGATTCTTGATAGTCAAACTTCATTTTCTTTGTTATTAATTTGTTTTATGCGCCCTGCCAGCTCGTCGGCTTCCTCCTCGCTCATGGGGGTGCAATAACTGCAATACTCGCCCTTGCACCATCCGCGACGAAAAGAAGCGCACTGTTTTGCCCGCCGCCGATAATTTATGCCCGTGATAGCCCAAGTCAATAGGTTGGCAATCGCGCTAAGAATCTTAATCACATTCGCTTTCATTCGCACCGTTTTTTACAGACGACTTACGTTTCAATAACAACATCTTCGACAGGGTGCAAGCAGCTGCCTGAAATATCTCTTCGCCTAACAAATCGCCATTGGCAGGTTTCTCTACGCGCAGAAATATTTGGTAGTGGCTCGAAAATTCGCGCACCACGTTTGAGTCAAGCCGTGCAATTACGCTTACCAAGGGACTTTTTTTAGGCACCCCCGTGTACATACGCTCTATTGTGTCGCCATTCGAGTAGATGAAGATTTTCTTCACCAATCGTGGCATATCATTGTTTTTTTCGCTCATGATTTCTCTAATTTTATGGAGTGAACAAATAACGAGGTAATGAGTTGCTTTTATGTCTTCGTCCCGAATCCAACATCAGTCTGCAACTCTCGGCTGTCTTGTCTTCGTTACTACGTACACAAAAATTACCTCGCAAACCATTGGCGCTGTGCCGTGGGTTTGCGAGTGCAAAAGTAGGGGGTAAAAGAACGGATAAGAAAAAAAAGTCCCCTCAATTCCTTTTTGGAGGATTGGGGGGATATCATTTGTTTTTTGGGGTGGATAGTCTGGGGGATAGTTTCTGCACGATTTTAGATGTTTGCAGCTTCGCTGCTTGTTTTTTTGAACATTAATTGTCATTAATTC
>UQQN01000150.1 GCA_900543155.1 uncultured Prevotella sp. | reverse complement strand
GTCGCTTCGCTTGCCCTGGGCTATGTGCTGTTGCCCCTTCAGGGCGTGCATTGTCAGCGACGTCTCAGCTATTCAAGCAAGCTTAGCATTCGACTTGCACGATAAATTAGGGCCCACATGCTAAATCCGAAATTATAATACTACTCGTTATGGTGAGCTATAAAAAAATGCCCTATAATAGCACCACTCACCAAAGCGCCCCTCATCAAAGCATAAAATATTGCAAACACAATCAAACTTCAAAAATATGACACAAAAGAAACATCGGTATGACGGACTTTCGGCACAGCAAGTGATGGAAAACCGCCAAAAACATGGTACGAATGTGCTGACTCCTCCTGCTAAAGACCCTCTGTGGAAACAGTTCTTGGAGAAATTTACTGATCCTCTTATTATTATTCTGCTTATTGCTGGTGCACTTAGCATTGGCATTTCGCTCTACGAACGCTTTGGATTGGGCGAAGGACCTGAGGTTTTCTTTGAGCCTGTGGGCATCTTCATTGCCATTTTTCTTGCTACGGGACTTGCCTTCTACTTTGAATTGCAAGCTGATAAAGAATTTGCCATTCTTAATCAGGTTAACGATGATGAACCTGTAGAGGTGATTCGCGATGGCAATGTAACACAAGTGCCTCGTCGCGATGTTGTGGTAGGCGATATTGTGATTCTTGCCACAGGACAAGAGGTGGCTGCCGACGCTGAATTGCTCGAAGCCACACAACTCAGTGTGGACGAAAGCACACTTACGGGCGAACCTATCTGTCCTAAAACCATCGACCCTGCACGTTTTGACAAAAATGCTACCTATGCCTCAAATCTTGTGCTTAAAGGCACTAAGGTGATGGAAGGACATGGCATTTGCCGTGTCACTGCTGTGGGCGACCATACCGAACAAGGCAAGGTGTTCGAGGCTGCACAAATTGACTCTTCTGTAAAAACGCCACTTAATGAACAACTCGACGGACTCGGCAATCTTATTACCAAAGCCAGCTATGCCATTGCTGTACTGATTGTGGTTGGTCGACTCGTTATGTGTTTCATTGACGGACTTCAAATTAACGGTACGTTAGTTGCTGGTGCCGATTTCTTTGCTTCGGGCGCAAACATTGCAGCCTTTATTGCCTATGTGCTGCAAACCCTCATGATTGCCGTTACCCTTATTGTGGTTGCTGTTCCCGAAGGTCTGCCTATGGCGGTAACTCTCAGTTTGGCATATAGCATGCGCCGTATGCTCCGCACAAACAACTTGGTGCGTAAAATGCACGCTTGCGAAACAATGGGTGCCACCACTGTGATCTGTACCGATAAAACAGGTACGCTCACGCAGAACCAAATGCGTGTGGACGAGGTGTTCTGTAAGGCTCTTGACAATAAAGATGAAGCCGCAGACGCTGAAATGTCTAAAAAGTTCTTTATCGAAGGCATTGCCGTAAACTCTACTGCTGCACTCGACCTTTCTGACGCAGCTCATCCCTCGGTTTTGGGCAACCCCACAGAAGGTGCGCTTTTGTTGTGGCTGCATAGCCAAGGACACGATTATCTTAGTCTGCGCGAAGGTGCCCGTACGCTCGAAGAGCTTCCCTTTAGCACCGAACGCAAATATATGGCTACGGTTGTTGAATCGGCACAAGCAGCCGGACACCGTGTGCTCTACGTAAAGGGTGCTCCCGAAATCGTACTCAGCCTTTGCCAAGACATTGAAGGAGGCATCACGCAAGAAGCTATTTTCAAGAAACTCGAAGAATGGCAAGGTCGCGCCATGCGAACCCTTGGTTTTGCCTACCTCATTCTCGATGAAAAAGCCAATGCACCTGTCATTGCCGATGGTAAAGTTTGTGCCAAGGGTCTCCACTTTATGGGTGCTGTGGCTATTGCCGACCCTGTACGTGCCGATGTGCCCGATGCAGTGAAAGAATGTATTGATGCAGGCATCCGCATTAAGATTGTAACAGGCGATACGCCGGGTACTGCCCGCGAGATTGGTCGTCAAATTGGCTTAATCTCTGACACCGACACCGACGACTGCATTATCACAGGCCCCGACTTTGCTGCACTTAGCGACAAAGAACTCGAAGCACGCATCATGGACCTTAAAATTATCTCGCGTGCCCGTCCTATGGACAAAAAGCGATTGGTCGAAACCTTGCAACGTCTCGGACAGGTGGTAGCCGTTACAGGCGATGGCACAAACGATGCCCCTGCCCTTAAAGCTGCCCACGTAGGTCTTTCGATGGGCGATGGCACTAGTGTTGCCAAAGAAGCGAGCGACATTACCATTGTCGACAACTCCTTCTCGTCTATTGGCAAGGCTGTGATGTGGGGACGTTCGCTTTATCAAAACATACAACGCTTCCTCCTCTTCCAACTCACGGTCAACGTCACTGCTTGCCTCTTGGTACTTGTGGGTGCGTTTATGGGAACAGAGTCGCCCCTTACGGTTACACAGATGTTGTGGATTAACCTTATTATGGACACCTTTGCTGCCATGGCGCTTGCCTCATTGCCTCCTTCAGAGCGTGTAATGCACGAGCGTCCACGCAATCGTCGCGACTTTATCCTCAACAGCGAAATGTTACGCGAAATTGTGGGTGTAGGTGTATTCTTCTTCTTGCTTTTGATTGGAATGCTCTACATCTTCCAGCATGCCGACATTCATTCGCTTACCGACCTTGCTAGTTTGCAACTCACCACTAAGGGCGAAGTCACTCCTTACGAGCTTACTTTGTTGTTTACCACCTTTGTCATGACGCACTTCTTCTATTTGTTCAATGCGCGTGCGTTTAAAACAGGTCGTAGTGCATTGCACTTCAAGGGATGTAGAGGTTTGCTCACCATCTGCCTCATCATTCTTGTGGGTCAGGTAGCCATGGTTGAGATTCCTGGCATTCAGGAGTTCTTCAATGTTACAGGTTTAAGTCTTACAGACTGGATTATCATCCTCATTGGCTCATCGTTTGTGCTTTGGGTTCGCGAGGCATGGCACCTTTTGTTTGGTAAGAAAGAGCAGTAAACCGATTTTGTTATATAGCCAAGGGCTAATGTCTTGCGAGTTGTGCGCAAGGCATTAGCCCTTTTTGGTGGATGCGTTTTAAGTTCGTGAAATGCCCTCGTGGTTTTATCGGATTTTGATGTTATAAATGGTTGATATTCAACGATAACAAACATAGGAAATATCACAATTCATGTATTGTTTTAATGGGTTACCCCGTTAGGGGTGAGATAAGGTAGCCAGGTATGT
>UQQN01000149.1 GCA_900543155.1 uncultured Prevotella sp. | reverse complement strand
AATTAATGGGCATTAATGGTAATTAATGTTCCCTTAAACAGCAGCGTAGCTGCAATCTAATTTTCGCTTCGCGTTTTTTTGAACATTAATGTCCACCAATGCCCATTAATTATTCCATTAATTTTCTGTATGGTTTTATCAACATCAAAAACCGATAAAATCGTGCACAACCTTTTGCGGATTTTGAATACCCTACGATAAGGGGGACATTAAATGGATTACCTTTGTCGATGAAATGCTTTAATAAAATTCGGTATGAATTTATATGGAGAATCTATTTCTTCTAAAAAATGTGCTACAAGGGCATAAATAACGATTTTAAGCGCATGAAGAGGTATGAGCTTATAATTCTGCTGTTTATTATGATAAGGTAGCTGAAATCGAAATTATGGCACTTATGCAGATGAAAATAGATTTATCGTACAGAATTCTTTGGGGTGATTTTTTCTGAATGGGGCTTGTTTTGTGTACTAAAAAAAAGTTTGAGTTTGATGTGAGTAGATAAAAAACTGGGTAGGACATTGGTTTTCAGTCATTAACGTCTTAGGGTTAAAGTAAAGGTAAAAGTTAACCAGAAAAATGGTCAAAAAAAACATTTTCGGAAATTTCATTTTTGAAAAAGTTTACCGTATCTTTGCCCTGGTTTAAGGAAAACCGTCTTACAAAAACTTTTACGACGCCTCCCAATATGGCACTATGTGACAAGCATAGTGTGATTATTTAGAAAAGACGAAAAACATTGGGTATCAACACTTTTTAATGCGATGCAATAGGGCATTTTCCTTGTTTTAGCCATTTATTTGGCTAAGGAAAGTGTGTGCTTTGTGAAGCGATTGATGAGATGCAGATGTAAGTTGAAAAATGATGGAAAGTTTTCCAAAATGGAAAACTTTTACTTCTCGACTTTCGTAAAAGTTTTCTCTCATTATAAAGGAAAAGCTTTTAAAATGTGGCAGTTTGCTTCTTTTTAAGAGCGTTTGAGAACTTTATTTTGGGATAATCATAGTAGAACAACTCCTTTTATTAAAATAACTTTTAGACCCCACTTATGTGCACCGACAACTTTATCATTACTAAGCGTAACGGCACAACCGAGCCGTTGAGCGTAGAAAAAATTAAATCGGCTATTATCAAGGCTTTCCAAAGCCAAAGCAAAGATATCGATGCTGAAACCCTTAACCGCATCATGCAGCGTTTGCGTTACTGCAATGGCATGAGCGTAGAGGATGTGCAGAATCAGGTAGAAGTTGCCCTTATGGCTGAGCATCACTACCAGGTGGCTAAAGCTTTTATGCTTTATCGCAAGCGCCATGAAGACGATCGTGAGACAGCAGATAAATTGCGTTTCCTTATCAACTACTGCAACTCTACGAATCCTGCTACAGGTTCTAAGTACGATTCTAATGCTAACGTAGAGAATAAGAACATTGCCACACTTATTGGCGAACTTCCTAAACAAGGCTTTATTCGTTTGAACCGTCGTTTGCTCTGCGACCGCATTAAGGAGATGTATGGCAAAGAATTGGCAGATCGTTACATCTACCTCCTTAAGAACCATTACATCTATAAGAACGACGAAACTTCGCTTGCCAACTATTGTGCTTCAATCACCATGTATCCTTGGTTGCTCAATGGCACAAAGGACATTGGTGGCAATTCAACCGCACCTACTAACTTGAAGTCATTCTGCGGTGGTTTTGTCAATATGGTCTTCATTGTGAGCTCTATGCTTTCGGGTGCTTGTGCTACTCCCGAGTTCTTGATGTATATGAGCCATTTCCTTGAGGTGGAATATGGTAGTGACTATTATGCACATGCCGACAAGGTGGTAGACCTTTCTACACGTCAGCGCACCATTGATAAGATTATTACCGATTGCTTTGAGCAGATTGTATATTCTATCAATCAACCTACAGGTGCACGAAACTTCCAGTCTGTGTTCTGGAACATCTCTTACTACGATAAGTATTATTTCGAGAGCATCTTTGGTGACTTCCGTTTCCCTGATGGCGAACGTCCCTCATGGCCTGCACTCGATTGGTTGCAACGTCGTTTTATGCGTTGGTTCAACCAAGAGCGTACCAAAGCCGTTCTTACCTTCCCTGTTGAAACCATGGCGCTCCTTTCAAAGGATGGCGATGTAATGGACAAGGATTATGCTGAGTTCACTGCCCAGATGTATGCTGAAGGTCACAGCTTCTTTACATACATGAGCGACAATGCCGACTCTTTGGCTTCGTGCTGCCGTTTGCGCAACGAGATTCAAGACAATGGTTTCAGCTATACCCTTGGTGCAGGTGGTGTGAGCACAGGTTCTAAGTCAGTGCTTACGGTCAACCTCAACCGTTGTGTGCAGCAAGCCACACGCGAAGGTCGTTCGTATGTAGAATATCTTGAAGGCATCATCGACCTTATGCACAAAGTGCAGATGGCTTATAATGCCAACCTTAAGGACTTGATGGATAAGGGTATGCTTCCTCTTTTCGATGCGGGTTATATCAACATCAAGCGTCAATACCTTACCATTGGTGTAAATGGTATGGTAGAGGCTGCCGAAAGTTTGGGCATCACCATCTCTGACAACAAGGAATACGAAGAATTTGTGGGCAATATTCTCGGTCTTATTGAAGATTACAACCACAAGTATCGTTCGAAAGAGGTGATGTTTAACTGCGAGATGATTCCTGCCGAGAATGTAGGTGTAAAACATGCACGTTGGGACCGTGAAGATGGTTACTATGTGCCTCGCGATTGTTACAACTCATATTTCTATGTAGTTGAAGACAACAATACCGACATCATCGAAAAGTTCCGTTTGCATGGACGTCGTTTTATTGAGCACCTCACAGGTGGTTCTGCGCTTCACATGAATCTTGATGAACACCTCAGTCAGCCTCAATACCGTCAGTTGCTTCGTGTAGCTGCGAAGGAAGGATGTAACTACTTCACCTTTAACATCCCCAACACCCTTTGCAACGACTGTGGACACATCGACAAGCACCACCTTCACACCTGTCCTAAGTGTGGTTCTACCAACCTCGATTACCTCACTCGTATCATTGGCTACTTGAAGCGCGTAAGCAACTTCTCGCTCGACCGTCAGAAAGAGGCTGGTCGCAGATATTACCAAAAGATTGAGGCATAATTGCTTGTAAAGACACCTTTTAAAAGCAAGACTTACTCAAGTTTCGGATTTAGCCAAGACGCCCTGAAGGGGCAACAGCGCATAGCCCAGGGCAAGCGAAGCG
>UQQN01000148.1 GCA_900543155.1 uncultured Prevotella sp. | reverse complement strand
CTAACGAACGTGCTTTGACCCAGGGTGTCGCTTCGCTTGCCCTGGGCTATGCGCTGTTGCCCTTTCAGGGCGCCTCCGCCTAAATCCGAAACTCCAATTATATTCTTTTTTCCGAAGTGAATTTTTTTTGTTGTTATCTTTAATTTGTGTCCGCCCAATGTTCACACTGACGCATCACGGTTTCTAATGCGTTTTTGGCTTTTTCGGGTGGGTATTTATATTTACGTAGCAGTCGTTTTACCAACAATCGCATTTGGGCACGAGCTGATTCCTTCTTTTGCCAATCGATTGTGCGGTTTCGCTGCAACGTATCAGTTATTTCTTTGGTCATCGCAATAAATTGTTCGTCCGAGAAGGCTTGTCTTACACCCTCTGGCGTACTCAGTGCGTCGTAAAATGCTTTTTCGTCGGGCGTTAAGCCAAGGTCGTTTCCAGCATTTTCTTCTTGCTGCATCTGTGTTGCCAACTGCAAGAGTTCTTCTATAACGGCTTCATTGGTTAGCAAACCCTTCATATATTGCGAGAGACACTTGTTCAGCATATCAGAGTACTTGTCGCTTTGAATCACATTCACCTGTTGCTGAATCTTGATTTTCTCTCTCATCAGTTTCTGAAGCAATTCTACCGCCAAGTTGCGCTCTTTCATGTTGCGCACTTCCTGCATAAAGGCTTCGTCAAATAAGGAGAACTCAACCTGCTTGTCTTTGAACAAATTTACCACGCCTTCCGAGTGTACGCTTTGTCGCAGCAATTCACTGATGCGTTCGTTTATTTCGTGTTTGCTCAATTTTCCCTTTTGTGCCAACTTTAGCAGCATCACGCGTAAGGCGTGCATATAGCATTCTTCGGCTTTTTGCCTTTCGTTTAACAACGATCTGCAAAGCGTTGTGGCATTGTGCAAAGCAGCACTGTGCTCCATAAAGTCTTTGCGTTGCTGCACTTTCTGTGGTGCACTCATCGAGTCAACACCTCCCACTATGGCAGAAGCACGTTTTGCATTGTCATCCACAAAGAAGGCTTCATAATTGTAGCCATACAGCAGATTTTGACAAATTTCCAACTCTTCTTGCCAACGCATAAAAGCGGTTTGCGCAATGTCGGGGTTGCCAAAGCGTCGACGGTCGCGGTTGGTGTACTGCTGCATAGCGCGTTTCAGCGATTGCGCAATGCCCACATAGTCTACAATCAAACCGCCCTCTTTACCAGGGAACACGCGGTTCACACGGGCTATGGCTTGCATCAAGTTGTGCCCTGTCATGGGCTTGTACACATACATCGTGGCAAGCGAGGGCACGTCAAAGCCCGTGAGCCACATATCGCGCACAATGGCAATTTTCATAGGGTCGGAATTGTCTTTGAACTTTCGTGCCAATTCTTGCTTATACTTTTCATTGCCTATAATTTCTTGCCAATCTTCGGGGTCTTTGTTGCTGCCGCTCATCACCACTTTTACCTTCTCGGTCCATTCGGGACGAAGTGCTATCATTTTGCGATAGATTTTGATGGCAATAGAGCGAGTCAGTGCCACAATCATGGCTTTTCCTGTCAACTCCTGAGCGCGGTTTTCTTCGTAGTGCTTTATGATGTCGCGTGTCAGGGCGTCAATACAGTTGTCATGCCCTAACAGCACTTCTAAGTGGCTGTGCTCTTGCTTAGCTTTCTTTATTTGCGCTTCGGTGGCTCCTTCGTCTGCCATCTCGTCAAACTCATGGTCTAACAGCTGCAAAGTTTCTTGGTCAAGGTTCAAGTTCACCACGCGACTTTCGTAATACACCGGACGTGTGGCACCATCATCCACGGCTTGACTCATGTCGTACACGTCAATGTAAGAGCCAAACACCTCTTGGGTGTCACGGTCACGGTCGCTTATGGGAGTACCTGTAAAACCGATAAACGACGCACCAGGCAAGGCTTCGCGCATTTTCTGACTATAGCCTTTTTTCATCGTCAAACTCTGCGTGTCCCATCGCTCTACACCATATTGCGAGCGGTGGGCTTCGTCGCTCATCACGATGATATTTTTTCGCGTAGATAGCGCGGTGTCGCCCTCTTCAAATTTTTGGATGGTGGTAAAGATGATGCCACCACTTTTTCGGTTTAGCAACAACTCTGCCAAGTCGTCACGGCTTTTTGCGTTCACTGGTTTTTGGCGCAAAAACTCACTGCAACGACTAAATTGCCCAAACAGTTGGTTGTCTAAGTCCTTGCGGTCGGTCACCACCACAATGGTCACTTCGGGGAACTGCTGCACCAACAGGTGGGCATAAAACACCATCGAAAGGCTTTTTCCCGAACCTTGTGTATGCCAAAACACACCAATCTTACCATCACCCTTCACGGCGCTATAGGTGCGCTCTAAGGCTTTGTTTACAGCAAAATATTGGTGATACGCGGTTAATATTTTTCCTGTGCTACCTTGGTCTTTGTCAAAGCAAATAAAGTTGCGCAGAATGTCGAGAAAGCGCACTTTGTCGAACATTCCGCAAAACAGCGTATGGTAGTCCACTGTACTATCGCTTTCGCTTGTTCCGTCCACGCTCTTCCACTCCATGTAGCGCTCTTCTTTTGCCGTAATGGTGCCTGCACGAGTTTCGCTTAAATCGCTGATTACGTTAAAGGCATTGTACGTAAACAAGCACGGAATGGATTGTTGGTAGTTGCGTATCTGCAAATAAGCATCGTGTACGGTGGCATCTTCTTGCACCGCACTTTTTAGCTCTATGACCACCAAGGGCAGACCATTGACCATCACCACCATGTCGGCACGTTTGTTTTTATATTCTTCTACGCGCCATTGGTTAACCACCCTAAACAAATTGCGCCTGGGGTGGGCATAGTCCACCACTTGCATCAATTCGGTGCGCGTGTCGTCGCCCTCCTTATAATTTACTTCCACACCATTTTGCAGCCAACGTGTAAATTGTTCGTTGTTCTGCTCTAAGGTGCCACAGTTTATATGTGTAAGTTTATAGATGCCGTCTGCTACAGCCTCTTTGGGCAGTGTGGGGTTTAGTTGCTGCATACATGGCTCTAAGTCGGCTCGATAGTATGGCTCTCGATAGTCGCGCTCCACTTCATAGCCACACACATACTGATAACCTAACTCATCACGGAATAAGGCTATCAATGCTTGTTCGTATGCATCTTCGTTAAAATGGCTTGTATCTACCATAATTTTATCCTTTACTCAAGTTTCGGATTTAGCAAGTGCAGCCGATAATGCACGGGCTGAATTATCGTGCAAACCGAATGCAATCAAGCTTGCTTGAATTGCTGAG
>UQQN01000147.1 GCA_900543155.1 uncultured Prevotella sp. | reverse complement strand
AAAAAGCGACATTTTTCTTATTTTATTGTTACTTCTGTTGCTTTTTTATACTTTTTGCAATATTAAAAAAGCAAAATGTTTAATTTTACAAAGTTGGACAATCAAAATGATTTTATTTCTATATATTCTCTACCAATTTATAAACAAATTGCACCTCAGTTTTTTCGAAAAACAAATAAAAGAACAAATATCTTTCATTCTATCAAAAACAGCCACGTCTTTTTTTATACCTTTGCACATAAGATTGGCGGCACCTCAGCAATTCAAGCAAACTTGATTGCATTCGGTTTGCACAATCTTTGCATAAGATTGGCGGCACCTCAGCAATTCAAGCTAGCTTGATTGCGTTCAGTTTGCACAATCTTTACAACATAAAACCAACACTTTACCTTATGCAACTATTCTTAGTAAGACACGGCGAAACCGAAGAGAACACACAACAAATTCTGCAAGGTCACCTACCAGGACACCTCACCACGAACGGACGCAAACAAGCCGAAAATCTAGCGCAAGACTTAGCTACTCACTATGCCCCATTCGACGTGATGTTAGTGAGCGACCTGAAACGCACACGCGACACGGCTGCCATCTTAAACAAGGTGCTACACATCCCCACCCTCCTGCTATGCCCTTTGCTACGCGAAAGAGATTGGGGGAGTTTTACGGGAAAAGAAATTGCCTATGCCCAAACACACACCATCCCCGAGGATGCCGAAAGCGTGGATCAACTTTTTGAACGTGCAAAAAAATTCTTGCTTTACGTAAATCAAACTTTCCCCGAAAAACGTGTCTTAGCTGTGGGCCACGGCTTATTTAACCGTACCCTACAAGCCGCACTCTATGGCTGCACCATTCGCGACATTCCCCGTATACAGAATGCCGAAGTCAGAGAATTGAATATCACGCCACAAACTTTGTCTTTTAAAAAGGATGCCACTCCCCAAACTAAAGATGAGGTGAGTGCCAACTAAAAAATTAGTCTCCCTCCTGTAGCAAATACTCCTCCCCGAACGTCTTACTTTCGTCGTCAACAAAAACAAACACAAAAAATGACTTCACACAAAAACAAAATCAAGGTTTCACTCATGGCGCTACTTTTTGCGTCGAACCTATATACACAAGCACAAACCGCCACCCCTTATAGCATAAGTGGCGTGTTATGCGACAGCACCACCCATCAAGCCGAAGCATTTGCCACCGTGCGACTGCTGCAACTCCCCACCAAAAAGCCTGTAAAGGCTGTGCTCACGCAGGCTGACGGATCTTTCCGCATCACAGCTCCACGAGCAGGACGCTACTTATTCGAGGTGATAAGCATGGGCAAAGAGCCCATTCGCCAAACGCTCTCCTTCGATGCCACGACAAAGTCTGTGAAGATGGACACCTTATATATAAAGGAGTATGATGCCTCATTGGGGGTGGCAGAGGTCGTGGCACAACGTCCCTTGGTTAAAGCCGAAATCGACAAAATGACCTACTCTATGGCTGAAGACCCCGATGCCAAAAACAACACTTTGCTCGAAATGCTACGCAAAGTACCTATGGTCACTGTCGACGGCGAGGACAATGTAAAGGTTAACGGAAACGCTAGTTTTAAGGTGTATGTCGACGGAAAGCCGAATGCCATGATGAGTGCAAACCCTTCTATGATATTCAAGGCATACCCAGCCTCTGCCATCAAAAAGATTGAGGTCATTACCAACCCTGGCGCAAAATACGATGCAGAGGGCGTAGCTGGTGTGCTCAACATCATTACAAACACACAAACCGCCACCCAAGGCTACACGCTCACACTCAATGGTTCGGTGGGCAATCGTGGCGAATCGGGCAGTGCTTTTGCCGTGGCTCAGTTTGGCAAGTTTATGCTTTCGGCACACTACGGAACGGGCTACCACAAACAACCCGTTAGCACCACCACCATGGAGCGCGAATTGTACGACGAAACGCTCTACCACTTGCTACAATCACACACCGTGAGCAAAGGACACGGCATGTTTCAGTTTGGAAACTTAGAAGCAAGCTATGAATTTTCGCCCAAAGACCTCCTGAGTGTATCGGCTGGCATACATGGATGGAACGGAAAGAACAACAATACATCTATCAACAATATGTTTGCTGTCGATGGCAACGAGACCTATCGCTATCAAGTGGCTTCGCGCACCAAGAGTTTATATCAAACCATCAATGCCTCTGCCGACTTTCAACATTCGTTTACCGAAGACAACCGCCTGACGCTTTCCTACCAATATTCTCACAACCCACAAACCACACAAGTGTGGACCGAGAATACCGACATGGTGAATTTGCCCGCAAACTTTGGCTTAAAAGACTTGGCGTCTGACCCCGACAACCTTAGCTACGAACAAACGGCTCAGGTTGACTTTACGTCGGCATTAGACAAAAAGAAACAACACACCTTGTCGGTCGGACTGAAATACATCAATCGCATCAACCGCAGCAACAACGTTGACTACACACGCGAGGCGGGCAGCGACGACGAATTCACGCGCGACGAAACTCGTTCATTGCGCTACCGTCATCAGGGTGACATTGGTGCAGCTTATTTGCAATACAACCTAAAAATAAAAAATTGGGCTGCCATGGTGGGCAACCGCTACGAATACTACCATGTGCGCGTAACCTACCCCGACGGAAAAAGTCGTCCCTTTGGCACACACATGGACGATTGGGTGCCCTCTGTTACCTTAGGCTACAACCTAAAGCCAACCATGATGCTGAAGGCGGGCTATAACTTGCGCATCGCACGTCCCGACATTAGCTATCTCTCACCCTACCAAGTAAGCTATTCGCCCGAGGCTGTAAAATATGGCAACCCCAATCTTAAGAGCGAAAAGGGGCACAATCTGAACATGACGTTTAGCACATTCAGTGCAAAGCTCACCTTGAACGCCACGCTCACCTATGCCTTCTCTAACAATGGCATGGAGGAATATAGCTTTGTGAAGGATGGCGTGATGTACACCACGTATGAAGGCTTCAGACATTCTAAAGAAACCACCCTCTCTACCTTCATTAATTGGACTATTATAAAGGGCACCACCCTCAACCTGAATGCATCAGGCAGCTATGCCGACCGCAAAGCACAGGTTATAGACTGTCACAACTCGGGCTTTGCAGGCAATGCTTGGGGTGGCATCCAGCAAGTGTTGCCTTGGAAAATGAAACTCGGACTTTGGTTGGGTGGCAACACCAAACAAGTAACTTTGCAAGGTCGCACTGCGGGCTTTTACTTTTACAGTTTAAACCTCAGTCGTACTTTCTTGAAGGAAGACCGTCTCTCGGTAAACCTACAAGCAGGCAATTTTATAGGTCGCTACCACAACTTCCGCAACACCACCTCTACTTCACAAATGCACATGTTTACCAACACACGCACCGACTTTTTGCGCTACAGCATAGGCATTAGCTACCGCTTAGGTTCACTCAAGGCAAGTGTAAAGAAAACACAGAGAAGCATTGAGAACGACGACGTATTGAAGGGAAATAATAACAACAATGTTAGTGGAGAAATGAGCAATTAAGGGGCTCACTAGCAAAACCCCGTGTTTGATTATTTGAGTAAGATTAATATTTCACGCGCCAGCCTCACCCCGTTAGGTAGGGTGTTCAAAATCCATGATATTT
>UQQN01000146.1 GCA_900543155.1 uncultured Prevotella sp. | reverse complement strand
AAAGGCGTGCGTAGTTTGATATTGTAATCCGTGTTAACCAGGCATGAGAGTGAGGGGGGACAAGCCTCCCCTCACTCTCATACCTGGCTACCTTATATCACCCCTAACGGGGTGAGGCTGGCGCGTGAAATATTCTTTTTACTCAAATAATCAAACACAGGGTTTTACTAGTGATCCGTTATGTTTAGGGGTTTCCTCCTCCTTCACATCTAGCACTTATTCTTTTTCGGGAATACCAGCAAGATATTTCTTGAGCTAAAGTAGCGTTCCATTTGGTCAGGAAGACGGTCGATGTAGTTGTGATAAGACACGGTACCGCGTCGGGCACATACAAATACCGTCAAGTGGTCTTGTCGTGATTGATGAGCAAGAGGCACAAGGTCGTTCCATGAGTGATACTCCTCACAGAGCAAGGGAATGCCTCTTTCCGTCTGCGTATAATATTTGTCCATTGCGGTCAGTGTGTCACCCGTAGAATATGCTGTAATGCCACAACTCAGTTGACGAGCAATAAGCGCAATGCGGTCCATCCATTGTGCAAAACCCTGTTCAAATTCCGACTTAGGAGGAACCAATATGTGCAAATGTTGCACCGTGTTGAGTGGAATATTGGCACGTAAAATAAAAATCTGACGGTCTACCGAAGTCAAGAGGTCGGTACTCAGTTTACCATAAAACGAGTCGGAGATGCGTGCCTTTTGGTGCAAACCCAAAACCAAGTCGCTTACGTCGCGCTCTTTAATTGTGTGCGAAATGCCACTTGCCACATTCACCGACCAACGTTGGTATTTTTGAATGCGAATATTTGTAGCTGCCGCATGTTTTACCGCACGGTCTAATTGTTCCTCGCCATTCTGTCGTGCCGAAGGTTCGTTCTCTAACACAATATTTAGGGCAATAGGCGGAGCTACTGAATGCGGTGTGCGCAACATCAGTGCAAGGTCAACCAATTGACTCACCATTTCGGGATAGCGCAAGGCAATAAGGATGCGGTCGGGGGCATCCTGTGGGGGCAACATGGCATGGTTCTCTTCACTTTCACCGTTTTCAATAGTAGGTAGGTTCTTTTGAGAGAGTGTAGCCATTTTGCGTGAGGTACCCTCCGTAATCATTGAGCTAACCACACACGTTACCAAAATCAAAACCATGGCACCGTTTAGCACATCATCACCCAAAAGTCGGTTACCATCGGGCAGAATAATTTTGTAACCCACCAATACCACAGCCAAGGTAGCTGCAGCACGTGAACCTGTAAGTCCAAACATCAAGCGACGTTCGTTGCTCGACATCCTAAACACCTTTTGTGTGACCCATGTAGCGCTCCATTTACTGATTAAAGCCACTACCACCATTACGCAAGCAGCCAATATAGCGCCATCGTGGTTAACCAAAGCCCCTAAGTTAATGAGCATACCCACACCTATCAAGAAATAAGGAATGAATAGCGCATTGCCCACAAACTCAATATGACTCATTAAGGGTGAACTCGGTGGAATCAATCGGTTCAATACAATACCCACCAAGAAGGCACCCAAAATACCTTCCATACCCACCAATTCCATGAGTCCTGCGCCCAAGAATACTAAGCACAATACAAACACATATTGCACCACGCTCTCATCGTAACGACGGAAAAACCAACGTCCGATGCGCGGGAAAGTATAGATAATAAGGGCACCCAATAGCACCACTTTTATGACCAACCACACCCAATACAAGCCCGTTACATGCTCTTTAAACATACCGCCCACCACGGCAAGCACCAATAGGGTCAGGGTGTCTGCTACAATGGTTCCGCCCACGGCAATGCTCACACTTGGCAGTCGCGACAAACCATAGCGCATCACAATGGGGTAGGCTATAAGGGTGTGCGAGGCATACATAGCAGCCACCAAAGTAGCTGCAGCCACACTATAACCCAAGAGCATGGTGTTGGCAGCATAACCAATCACCATAGGAATGACAAAACTCAATAGTCCCAAGGTTAGCGCCCTGCCTTTAATGCGTTGCACATCCTGCAAATTCATCTCAAGCGATGCCAAGAACATAATATAATACAATCCTACCTTTCCAAAAAGTTCAAAACTGCCATCACGTTCGAGCACACCAAAGCCATGCGGACCAATTAGTACGCCAGCAAATATCATTCCCACAATCGAGGGAATGCGCAAACGCTCAAGTAGCATCGGGGCAAAAAGTATGATGCCTAATACAATGAGGAATATCCAAGTAGGGTCTGTAATCAATGGGTATGTTTTTTGGGAGTTTCAGTTTTTGGGAGATGTAAAAAGCACACCTTGCAGCCTGTTATCACCGCATAATGCACAATTACGTTTGCAAAATTGCAAAAAAACTATCATTTAATGCCTTATTCTGTACACAAATAGCCGAAAAAGCCCATCTTTCACAAAAAATATTGTAATTTTGCAACCAAAGAATGTGTTTTTACGTTCTGTAACCAAAATAATAAAGTCACTAACAAATTGCAATCAAGCAACGCTGTGTGGCAACATTGCGAAAGTAAACAAGCCTTGCAGCGGCAATAAAATACATAAATCAACGAAATGAACGTAGCTATTGTAGGCGCCAGTGGTGCCGTAGGCCAAGAATTTCTCCGCGTATTGGCCGAACGCAACTTTCCCATCGACAATCTTTTGCTCTTCGGCTCAAGCCGTAGTGCAGGCACCAAGTATACCTTCCGTGGTAAGGAATATACGGTGAAGCTCCTTCAGCACAACGACGATTTTAAGGGTGTAGACATTGCCTTTACTTCTGCCGGTGCTGGCATTTCTAAGGAGTATGCAGCCGACATCACTAAGTTTGGCGCCGTGATGATCGATAATTCTTCAGCCTTCCGCATGGACGAGGATGTACCCCTTGTAGTGCCCGAGTGTAATGCTGCTGATGCCCTTGAACGTCCGCGTGGCATTATTGCCAACCCCAACTGCACCACCATTATGATGGTTGTAGCTTTGCAGGCTATTGAAAAACTCAGTCACATCAAGCGTGTACACGTAGCTTCTTATCAGGCTGCCAGTGGTGCAGGTCAAGCTGCAATGGATGAGCTTGTAGAGCAATATCGTCAAGTTTTGGCAGGCGACCCTGTTACAGTTAACAAGTTTGCTTATCAGCTTGCCTTCAATGTAATTCCTCAAATTGATGTATTCCAAGAGAATGGTTACACCAAGGAGGAAATGAAGATGTATAACGAGACAAAGAAAATCATGCACTCAGATGTAGTAACTTCAGCTACTTGTGTGCGTGTGCCTTCACTCCGTTCACACTCTGAGGCTATTTGGGTAGAAACAGAACAACCCCTTGAAGTTGAGGCTGTGAAGCAAGCCATTTCTTCGGGCGATGGTTTGGTGTTGATGGATAATCCTGAGAAGAAGGAATACCCCATGCCTCTCTTCCTTGCAGGCAAAGACCCTGTTTACGTAGGTCGTATACGTAAGGATTTGGCAAATCCCAATGGTTTGACCCTTTGGCTTGTAAGTGACCAGATTCGTAAGGGTGCAGCCCTCAATGCCGTGCAGATTGCCGAGTATTTGATTAAGGTAGGAAACGTAAAGTAATTTTTTACGCATTTATAGAATTTGTTTGTAAAGAGTTTAAGAGCATGCGCTTTTAAACTCTTTTTTGGGCTTATTCCGACGGTATATTTTCCGTATCGCTCTTCGTTCGGTTCTCGTTCGGTTCTCGTTCGGTTCTCGTTCATCCTTCGTTCATCCTCCGTTCATTCTCCGTTCGGGAATCGAAGATCGATCGAAGATTGA
>UQQN01000145.1 GCA_900543155.1 uncultured Prevotella sp. | reverse complement strand
GGACTTCGGGGAGGAATTTTATGTTCTTTGAAGTTTTACCGGACAGCAATAATTTTTTATGGGTGGTTCTAAATTTTCTGATTGTCAGAAATTTAGATGATAATCTGTCCCACCTATCTTTTAATCTTGCTTTTCAGCTTTGATTTGTTCCGTAACGGTCTTGATTTTCTGTGCAATTTCTTGCAATTCTTCTTTCAAGCGTTCCACCTTCTTTTCGATGTCAGCAACGAGCGAGTTGCCCTTCTTAGAACTTGAGCGGAAGAAAGTGATGTTCGTTTCGTAAGTCTGAATCTCCTGCTTCTTCGCATCGAAGGCACCTTGCAAGCGATTACGTTCGCGTGTAAGTTCGTTGCCACCCTTCTCAGCTACATTCTTGCGGAAGTTCTCCATGCGGCGTTTACCCGCATTTTCGTGGAGCTTGCCATAGATTTTGTCGCAGAGTTCGCGGTAGCGACGATACATTTTCTCTTTCTTATTGTAGGGCACGTGACCAATCTCGTTCCAACGAGCCTGCAAGTCGCGTACACTCTGCAAGAGGTTTTCGCCAGCGTCTTCTACCAATTTCTCGAGTTCAGCAATAACGCCCTTCTTAAGTTCGAGGTTAGCCTCTTCTTCTTTGCGTTGTCCAGCAGTAGCCTCGTTTTTCTTTTCAAAGAAGTAGTTGCACGCATCGTTAAAGCGCTTCCATACAGCGTCCGATACCTTGTGAGCCACAGGACCAATGGTCTTCCACTCCTTCTGCAATTCTACGAGTTTATTGGTTGTAGCACCCCAATCTGTGCTATCTTTCAAAGCTTCAGCCTTTTCAATAAGGGCATTCTTTGCAGTGAGGTTTGCATTAAGCTTTTCGCGGTTAGCCTTAAAGTAGGCAGTTTTAGCTTGGAAGAATCTGTCGCAAGCCGTGCGGAAGCGTTCAAAA
This sequence comes from uncultured Prevotella sp., assembly GCA_900543155.1. Taxonomy (GTDB): domain Bacteria; phylum Bacteroidota; class Bacteroidia; order Bacteroidales; family Bacteroidaceae; genus Alloprevotella. The sequence continues at coordinate 3,040 of UQQN01000145.1, read as the reverse complement.
ATCTCATTGTTCACTTTACGCGGTGTAAAGCCAATGGTCTTCCATTCAGCCTGCATAGCGAGCACCTGCTTAGTCATGTCCTCCCACTGTGCGTAGGTTTTCAATTCGTCGAAGGCAAGAGCTTCAACCTTTTGGCAGAGTTCGGTTTTCTTTTGCAGATTTTCTTCTTCCTGTGCCTTGATAGCTTCAAAGTGGTCTTGGTGACGCTTGTTTACCACGGTCGAAGCATCTTTAAAGCGCTTCCAAATTTCGTCGCGGAGCTCTTTTGCTACAGGACCCGTTTCGCGGTATTCCTGGTGCAGTTTTTGCAACTGGTGGAAAGCCGAAATCACATCCTCTACCTCAGCCAATTTCTCAGCAGCTTCGCAAAGGTGTGTTTTAATTTCAAGGTTCTTCTTAAAGTCGTAAGCACGCATTTCGTGGTTCAAGCGCAACTGGTCGTAGAACTGTTCAGTATAGAGTTGATAGTTCTTCCACAATTCAGTAGCGTTTTCGGCAGGAACGAGTTTAATTTCCTTCCATTCAGCCTGCAACTCCTTCACCTCGTTATAACCCTTGTCGGCATCTTCGGGTGTTGCAGCCAATTCCTTAATGCGTTCAATAATTTCTTGTTTACGCTTCAAGTTGTTCTGCTTTTCTTTTTCAGCCTCCTCAGCTGCTTTATTGCGGAGTTCTCGAATCAGCGAGAGTTGTGCTTTAAAGTTCTCTTCGTCGGTGTCGGGTGCAGGCATAAAGTCTTCGGGTTTGCCACCTTCTTCTATAAATTTGTCGCGTGCAGCCACAACATCGGCGTTGTGAAAACGGTAATAAAGCATTTTCAAGTGGTCGAGCTCTGTGCGTTCCACATTTCCGCCGTTATATACAATTTCTTTCAAGCGTTCAATCACCTCAGCCTTAGTGGTGGGATTGGCTTGTTTAGCGTTTTCAGTGTTTTCTGTTTCTTGTGTTTCGGCTGCATTTGCAGCGTTTTCCACATTGTTTTCAACTGAAGCAGCCTCTGCGGCATTTACCTTCTGTTCTTCTGCTTCAGCAGTGTTTTTAATTTCGTCCATAATAAGTTAGGATAGGATCGTTCGTGTAAGTTTTGTAGTGCATTTAAAGCGCACAGTTAGACCGCAAATTTGCACAATAATAGTTTAGTGACCAAACTTTTTTGTTAAAACTTTTGTGTTATGTGTGTAAAATGGTTGGTTTTACGGCATAAGTGTGCTTTTTTTACCGCACTTTACTGAAAAGATTGGTGCTAATTTTGTGCAAATAGCCTTCAAACCAAAAAAGCACCTAACCCAAAGCGTTTGTTTGGGCTAGGTGCTTATATATGTATCGTGTGTAATCAATGAAGGGGGATATGGTTAAATCCACGCCTTCCATCTAAACAGACCATAGAAGATGCCTGTAACCACAATTGATGCCACAATCACCACGGGGAACCCCCACCAAACGGCTTCCATGCCGTTAATAAGGTTCATACCAAAGATACTGGCAATAAGTGTGGGGAACATCAAGATGATGGAAACCGAAGTCATCTGCTTCATCACACCCGCCATGTTGTTGTTAATAATGCTGGCATAAGTCTCCATCGTAGAATCGAGGATGTTGGTGTAAATGTTGGTAGTTTCGCGTGCCTGGTTCATCTCAATGGTAACGTCCTCAATGAGGTCGGCATCCAATTCGTCGACGGGCAATTTAAACTTCAACTTCGACAACAGCGTTTCGTTGCCACGAATTGAAGTAATAAAATAAGTAAGACTATCCTGCAAGCGCGACAAACCAATCAAATCTTCGTTATCAATTTGTCGGTCGAGGTTGCGTTTGGCTTCTTCAAGCAAAATATTAATTTGCTTCAGGCGTTTCAAGTACCATACAGCCGATGAGAGGAAAAGTCTGAACACCAAGTCTACCGAGTCGGTAAATCCTTGGTTGCGCTTTTGCTGATACGACACAAAGTCGATCATCATATTCGTTTCGTAGTTGCACACCGTCACACAGATGCCCTTATTCAGAATGATACCCATAGGTATCGTGGTGTGTGGTGTACGCGAGGCCACTTCTTTTACATAAGGAATGCGCAAGATAATGAGCGACCACCCCTCGTCGTATTCATAACGTGAGCGTTCGTCTTTATCTCGGATGTCATCGAGAAAGTAATCGGGAATTTTAAGGTCGTTAATCAAAAAGTCCTCGTCCTCGGGAGTGGGACAAGTTACTTGCACCCAACAGTCGGGTGCCCATTCGTCGATGGTTTGCAGCGTTTTGTTATAATTCCAATATGTGCGCATAAATCTTCTTCGTGTAAGACCTCGTTACTATATATCCTCGTTTTGGGGGAAATGTGCTTGCAACCTTTTTGTAAGCACGCGCAAAAGTACGAAAAAAAGTTTGTTTCGCACCGTGCATTCTTCAAAAAACCGTTTCTGCCTTGTTCTATTTTTTTGCGTGATTCGTTTTTTGTAACCACTTTGTAAAAAAGGGGACTTTAACTCACCACTTTTAACCATGTTCCTTATCGACGTGAAAATCCGGTTAAGTCGTGCAGAAAATAAACATAAATACGTCAAAACTTAAGGTGAATGTGCAAATGACTAATGACTAATGACCAATAAATGTGTTGATAATCAATGATTTAGCGGTCATTTGGTCATTCGAAATTTTTCTTAAATTGCAGTTAATAAGTATTAAGTACTGATTGTCTCGTTAGGTTGGGTGTTCAAAATTCGAAAAATGTTTTGCATGATTTCATCGGATTTGGATGTCAATAAGTTGCATGGTTAAATGGGTTATCCATAACAGAGTGCCCCTTTAAAATAATGCACGAATTGAGGCGTTTCCTGCACTTGTTCGTAGCGAAGTACTCTTTTGTGTTACCGCCACCAAACTTACCTGAGACACCCTTGATGATGTCAATGGGAGTAATTTTTGCCATGATAGTAGATTTTTTTGGTTAGTGAATAGCTCCAAAAAGCGTGTTGTGTTCCTTCGGAATGGTATCGGAATTCCTTCGGAATCGTTGTCCGCCAAAATGGAGCGTGTTTTAGCAAGC
>UQQN01000144.1 GCA_900543155.1 uncultured Prevotella sp. | reverse complement strand
TACCTAATGGGGTGACCCATTTATCCATGTAATTTATCGACGTCAAAAATCCGATGAAATAGTGCCGAAAAAAATCATGAATTTTGAACACCCTACCCCTAACCTCACACTAATATAACTCGGGACGTGGGGAAATATTATGCACGGGGCATAAAAAATGCAGATAAAACTGCCTTGTGAATAAGGCGGCTTTATCTGCACAAAATGGAGCGTGTAGCTTACGCTATTATTTCTTTACCTTAATCACCTCTACGGTGAAGATAAGGGTAGAGTTGCCAGGGATGTTGGGACGTGCACCCTGTTCGCCATAACCGAGTTCTGAGGGCACGTAGAGTTTCCATACACTACCCTCGGGCATGAGTTTGAGGGCTTCGCGCCATCCGGGAATTACCTGGTTGGGACGGAAGGTGGCAGGGGTGCCACGGTCGTATGAAGAGTCGAACTTGGTGCCGTCGATAAGGGTTCCTTCGTAGTGTACCTCCACTTCGGTAGAGTCGGTAGCAACGGCGCCTTTACCCTTGCTTACAATCTGATATTGCAATCCGCTGGGCAAAGTAACAATGCCTTTTTGTGTTTTGTTCTTAGCAAGGAAAGCACGGTTGGCGTCCTTGTATACATTTGCCTGATGCTTGAACTGACCTTCGATGAGCTGCATAGCGCTGTCGCGAGTAATGGAAGAGATGCCATTGGCAGACTCTACAAGACCACGCTCGAACTCGCCACGCACGATGTAGGCTGAGTCTTTCTTGCCACATGCTTCTTTATTGAGCATGGGAAGGTTGTGACCATTCATCTCGGCAATGCGATAGCCTGCTGCAATGGCTGCTGCACGCTTGCGGTCTGTTTCACTGGCTGTAGAGGTCATGGCCTTGAGGGCGTAATCTACATAGGCTGAGTCTACGCCAAGCTGCGAAGTGAGGTATGCTACAAGGCTATTGCCCTGTGCCACACCGAGGGCGTAGCTAAATGTTTTGCCGTCTAACGCCTTGGTTGCGGGGGTGAGAACGGCTGCGGGGATGACTTTTTTGCCACCCTTCTTGGCTTTTTTGCCTTTTTGCGCCATGGCGCCTGTGCAGCAAAGGGCTGCAAGGGCTATGAAAAGAATTCTTTGAAGTTTCATTGTTGGGGTGTGATAATAAACAGGAGTTTAGGCTTAAAATAACCCAGAGGAGTCCCCTGGGTTATTTATAGAAATAAATCCTTATTTAGAATAAAAATTTTACTTTACCAAAGTAATCTTGAAAATGAGGGTTGCATAGGGAGGAATGGGACCTGTGCCTGTTTCGCCATAACCAAGGTTGTAGGGGATGTAAACTTCCCATGTAGAACCTACGGTCATCTGAGGAACAGCAATTTGCCAGCCCTTGATGGTCTTAGCAAGCGACATACCAATCTGTCCGTTGGGCTGGTTGGCAGAGCTATCGAACATCTGACCATTGGCAAGACGACCTTCGTAGCTAATTACTACGCTATCGGTAGCAGCTACGTGCTTGTCGGAACCCTTGCTAAGTTCCTTGCCATATACGCCTTCGCCAAGTGCTTTCATGCCAGGAGTTTTGGCAATCTTCTGCATAAAGGCTTGGTTCTCGCGCTTAAGACCACCGTATATGTAATCCATTACGCGCTCTTGGGCTGTTTTTTTATCAACTACCTTACCACCAATTTTGAGGTTGCTCTTGTTGCGTGCCATTGCGCTGAAACCAGCAGCAAAGTTCTTTACGCTGATACGCTTGGTGCTGTCACCCTGGAAGAACTGTGCTTCGTATTGAGGCATTTGGTTCTTGGTTTGCATACCAATTTGCATACCCATGTTGTAGGCGAGTTTCTTTTTGTCGTCGGCAGCCTTAAGACCATCGATGAAACCCTTAATAAAGTCGTCGACATAAGCTGAATCGCTGCCAGACTGTGCGAGGTAGCTGGCGAGTTCTTCGGCTGTGGGACCCATTGTCATACCCATTTCATAGCTCAAGGTGTCGATGTCGGTCTTGAGGTTGGCTTTGGGTGAGCCATTGTTGCAGCTGGTGAGGGCTGCTGCAGCCACGAAGACTGCGAGAAGTATCTTTTTCATTGTGTATATTTCTGAGGTTGTGGGGGAAGCGGTATAAAAGTTTGTGGGATGCTCGCCTCTTATTTAAGGGTGGTTCTAAAAATATTTAAAGCAATGTCACTCTACTTAAAACCGAATACCCCGTGAACCTATTGTCTTTTTATGATTATGCTTCAATGCTGATGAGTTCTACATCGAACACGAGTGCTGCGTAGGGAGGAATGGCTTGACCAGCACCACGTTCGCCATAAGCAAGGTTGTAGGGGATGAAGAAGCGATATTTTGCACCTTCCTTCATGAGTTGTACACCCTCAGTCCAACCAGCAATTACGCCATCGAGGGGGAATACGGCGGGTTCGCCACGACGGTATGAAGAGTCGAAGACCTGACCGTTAGTGAGTGTACCTTCGTAGTGGCACTTTACACGATCGGTAGCCTTGGGCTGTGCGCCTGTACCTTCGGTGAGGACAGTGTATTGCAAACCGCTGGGCAATACAACAACGCCTTCTTTCTTGGCATTCTCGGCGAGGAAACGTTCGCCTTCTTCACGAATTTCGCGTGTTGCCTCTTCTTGCTGCTTCTGCAAGAAATCGCCTACAATCTTCTGTGCCTCTTGGTCGGTAAGGCTTGTAGTTTGATTAGTAAGCACATCGTTCATAGCCTTGCCAAAATCGTCTTGGCTAAGGTTCTTTACTCCCATACCCTTAAGGTTGTGGCCGATAACCATGCCGAGGGCGTAGCTGAGTTTTTCCATAAGTTTTTTTGAATTGTGTGGATTTATGTGTTGTTTATATTATTTCTTGTTTACCAAATGTTCTGCAAAAATACAATTTATTCTGTTATCTGTGTGCAGCATTGTGCCAAATTATGTAACTTTGAGGCAATTAAAGGTGCATTTGCACTAAAACATTCATTTTCTTTATCAATATGAAACCGAAGTTGGTGGCTCTGACTGGCGCAGGTATCAGCGCCGAGAGCGGATTTTCTACGTTTAGAGATGCTAACGGATTGTGGGAGCAATATCCTGTGCAACAAGTGGCAACGCCTGAGGGTTGGCAAGCTGACCCTAACTTGGTTACGGACTTTTATAATCACTTGCGCAGTCAACTTGCTGGGGCTAAACCTAATGATGGACACCGCATATTAGCGGAACTTGAAAAATGGTTCGACGTGACGGTGGTGACCCAAAACATTGACGACTTGCACGAGAGGGCGGGTTCAAGCCACATTATCCACTTGCATGGCGACTTGCGCAAGGTGTGCTCGAGCAACGACCCTAACGACCCACGCTACATTCGTGAGCTTAAGCCTGAGGAGTATGAAGTGGCACACGGCACATTGGCTGGTGATGGCTCACTGCTTCGTCCGTGGATTGTATGGTTTGGCGAGGCTGTGCCTAACCTTGAACCTGCTGCTGAGGAGGCTATGAAGGCGGATGTTTTTGTAATTATTGGTACGTCGCTGAATGTGTATCCTGCAGCTTCGCTGATTCGTTATGTGCCACGCGGTGCGAAGGTGTTCTTAATTGACCCTAAACCCGTGCATGTGCCTAACGCTGTACATGAGATTACGACGATTCGGGATGTGGCAAGCCGAGGCATGGCTACGCTGAAGCAGATGCTTACTGAAAAAAGTAATTGATGGGTGTAACAGAAACGTAACAGTTTTGTGTTCTACCATCAAAAATGCTTACATTTTGCAACAAAAAGCTTTATTAAGGTTAATTTTTCGGACATAAATGCATTTTTTTTGGCAAAACCCTTGCATTTTTTCGAAAAGTACGTATCTTTGCAACGTGTTTTTCATAGTATTAGATTTAAGGTTAACAAGGTTGGGATACAGTGGTATCCCATTTTTTTTGCCCTATACGCTAGGGTGTTCAAAATCCATAATATTTTTATGTACGATTTTGTAGGATTTTAATGTCGATA
>UQQN01000143.1 GCA_900543155.1 uncultured Prevotella sp. | reverse complement strand
GTCACCCTGTTATGGGTGAGATTGCACCTAGGCGAACAGCCGTTTTCATAGGATACGCATATCGCAAGACGTATATTTTTGGGGGACGCAAGTTTCCCCTTGGGGAAATTAGGCTTGCTTCGCAAGTAAAGTGTGCTTCGCACAGAGTAAGCCCGTAACTAATGAAAAAATTCTTCGTTAGGTTCTCGATCGTTCTTCGATCGGTTCTCGTTCATCCTTCGTTCATCCTTCGTTCATTCTTCGTTCGTTCTCCGTTTCCCGATCGAAGAACAATCGAAGAACAATCGAAGAACAATCGAGGAACGATCGAGGAACGATCGAAGGATGAACGAAGGATGAACGAAGAATGAACGAAGACTGAACGAAGAACGATACCATCGGAATTGTTGGGCGGACTGCGATAAAGTTTCATTGTTAATGATTTTTCAGGAGTTAATAAAAGTCGATTTTTTTTAGATGACTGCCTCTATAATACACAGCAAAACATTCGGCATATAAAGATTTTGCTGCCGAAAACCGAACAAAATCATACATGAAAAACTCCCTAGAATCACCCCTCTATTCAAAACTGTATCAATTTATTTTACATTATTTGTACTTATAGCCATTTTCCTGTTCTATTTTACCCGAAAGTTGAAAAAAAACTTGCAAAAAGTTGCACCATATTACATGTATCCCTAAATTTGCAGCGTTGGTCACAAAGAAAAGCACTTGCGTGAACAACAAACAAAGCAAACAATATTTCAAACATAACAAACAAACAGACACATGAAAAAGTTATTTTTGACCCTCGCAGTTGCTTTCGCCTCATTGGCAGCAAATGCACAGCTTTATGTTGGTGGTGAAGTAGGCGCATGGCGCAACTCTGACGACAACCACACATCATTCAACCTTAAGCCCGAAATTGGCTACCAACTCTCAGATAAGTGGGATCTTGGTATCGGTATTGGTTTTAATCACGACTACAAAGGTGTAGGCGAAGCTTCTGATGGTACTACACTTGTTAAGAATAAAGTGAATAGCTTCGAGGTTAATCCTTACGCACGTTGGAGCTTTGTAAAGTTTGGTCCCGTACGTATGTTCCTTGACATCACTGCAGGTGTAAGCACTTACAAGGAAAAGGCTACTGTTTACAACCCCGTTACTGAAAAGAGCACTACAGAAACTGGCGATGCTAAGGTAGGATGGCGCGTAGGTGTACAGCCTGGTGTAGCAGTTGGTCTCTGCAAGAACCTTGACTTTATTGCTCACGTTGGCTTCCTTGGCTATCGCGATGCTGACGATAACAAGTGCTCTTATGGCGAAAACGGCTTCGGTTTCGACCTTTCAAGCAATAACCTCAACTTTGGTTTCGTTTACAAGTTCTAAAAACGAATTCTAAGGCAAGTCAGTAACTATATACTTGCTTGTTAACACAAAAACAAGGCTTTGCGCAACACATGAATAGCGTGTTGTGTAAAGCCTTGTTTGCTTTTTTACACCTCGTTCGAATTTATTTTTTATAAATATACACCAAAAAACAAATTTATTTGTACATTTGTGGTCTTAGTGCAATAGATTGCACGTTTGCGATTGCTCTATTAGTAGAGGATATAGAGTCATACATTTATGTGTAACCCCTGAAACGAACGACGTATGGAAACTGCAGATAATAAGAAAAAGGCCCTCAGTCCACAAGAACAAAAGGACGAGGAAATGATTAGTGCCGCATTTCAGCACTTGCTCGATACTTACCTGGCATCGAACCACCGACGCAAGGTTGATATTATTACGAAAGCCTTCAACTTTGCTAAGGAGGCGCATAAAGGTGTGCGACGTCGTTCGGGTGAACCTTATATTTTACACCCTATTGCTGTGGCTCAAATTGCTTGCGGCGAAATAGGACTGGGCTCTACTTCGATATGCGCTGCGCTCTTACACGACGTGGAGGAGGACACGGACTATACAAACGAGGACCTTTGTAACTTGTTTGGTCCTAAAATTGCGAATATCGTTGAAGGGGTAACGAAAATTTCGGGGGGTATCTTTGGAGACAGAGCTTCGCTGCAGGCTGAGACGTTCAAAAAACTCTTGCTCATGATGAGCGATGACATACGTGTGATTTTGATTAAAATATCTGACCGCTTGCACAATATGCGCACGCTGTCGAGTATGTTGCCATCGAAACAATATAAAATTGCAGGAGAAACACTTTATATCTTTGCACCGATTGCGGATAGACTGGGATTGAATAAAATTAAAACGGAACTCGAAAACTTGAGTTTTAAATATGAACATCCTGAGGATTATGCTGCAATTTTGAAAAAATTGGATGAAAGCCATGTGGAACGCGATGAGGTGATTGAAAAGTTTACGCCTGCCATACGTCAGCAGTTAGACAATATGGGGGTGAAGTATTCTATCAAAGCACGTATTAAAAGTCCTTACTCTATATGGAGTAAAATGCAGAAAAAGCATATCCCGTTTGAAGAGGTGTTCGACATCTTGGCTATTCGCATTGTGTTTGTGCCTGCCGACCGTCAACACGAAAAGGATGAGTGCTTCCGCATTTACTCGGCATTGACCGAAATATATAAACCGCATCCCACAAGATTCCGTGACTGGTTGTCGAACCCTAAAACAAATGGTTACCAAGCGCTGCAAAATACGTTCATGTCGAAACAGGGTAAATGGATTGAAGTGCAAATTCGATCGGACCGCATGGATGATATTGCAGAGGTGGGATTTGCTGCGCATTGGAAGTATAAGGATAAAAATGCAGAGTATGACGAGAATGAATTGGATAAGTGGCTTAACTCGATTAAGGAGATTCTTGACGACCCACAACCCGATACGCTCGACCTGCTCGATAACATTAAACTGAACCTTTATGCTTCAGAAATAATGGTGTTTACCCCGAAGGGCGAACTTAAAACAATGCCAAAGGGGGCTACGGCACTCGACTTTGCTTATTCTATTCACTCGTTCTTAGGTTCGCATTGTTTTGGCGCAAAGGTGAACCATAGACTTGTGCCTCTGAGCTACGCACTGAAAAGTGGGGACCAGGTGGAAATATTGACTTCGCGTAACCAACATGTGCAACCTGAATGGTTGAACTTTGCAACGACTGCAAAGGCACGTGGAAAGATTCAGGCATATCTGCGTAGAGAAAGTCGCGAAAAACAACGCCGAGGCGAAGAACTTATGCGCGACTTCTTAGCGAAGCACGATATGGAGTATTCTGTAGCGTTGTTGGATAAACTGCGTAGACATTATAATGTATTATCGAACGATGAGTTTTTGTATAATCTTGGTGACGAGAAAATAAAACTCTCAGACGAAGCACTGAATTCACTTAGCGAACGCTCAAAAGGTTGGCGCCGTTTCCTTCCTTCTTTTATGGGAAAGAATGGACAAACTCAGACATTGAATGCTACAGATGTGGATGCAGACAATTGGGCAAAGAATTTGAACAGAAAAGAAATTCTTGTGCTTAATGAGGATGTGTTGCGTAAATGTACTTTCGAAAAGTGCTGCTCGCCTATACCTGGTGATGATGTGTTGGGATATATTACCGACGAAGGCACTTTGCAATTGCATAAACGCAGTTGCGATGAGGCTACACGACTGAAAACACGTTATGGTAATAATATTATAGCGTGTACATGGGATACGCACAAGGTGCTCTTGTTTGATGTGGTGATTGAAATCCGGGGTGTTGACTCGCAGAATGTGCTTTATTCTATTGCAGATGTTCTACACAAACTTACGCACTTTGCGGTGAAGCGCATTACGCTCGATACGAACGATGGTATTTTTGAAGGACATCTTACGATTTCTGTTTACGATACGGAGGACGTGGAAAATGTCTGCCAACAGCTAAAACAGATAGAAAATGTGACGGAGGCTGTGCGCGTTTAAAAAAAGAAGAAAAAAGTTTTATTCAAATTTCTGCTGATTATCAAGCGTTTTTGGATTTTGCTTAAAATTTTCTTCAAAAAAACTTCGCA
>UQQN01000142.1 GCA_900543155.1 uncultured Prevotella sp. | reverse complement strand
AAGAGATGATAACGTTTTTTTTTTTACATTTGCAAATTAAAACACAAATCTGCATCAAAAAAAACAGTTACACTCTATAAATTATCTATTCTCAATGATGAATAATAACATGAAACGTTGGATAGGTGCTTCTGTTTGCTGCTTTATGCTTGGCGGCGGACAAGGCATCGTAGCACAGAAGGTGATTTTTCCGCAAGAAGTGCAAGCCAACAAAGCTCAGTTAGAAAGCAACGAAAATGAATGGACGCTGAAAAATGCGTTGCTCACAGCTAAGTTTGCCAAAGTAGATGGTAAACTCATTTTTAACGGCTGCGAAGAAATGAATCTAAAGCCTGGCACCGAATTGTTCAAGGTGGTATTGGGCGACGGCAGTAGCTTCACTTCGTCGGAGATGGAGTTGGTGAGCGTTGAAACCGAAGAACTCGTTGGCAACAAAGACGCCGTGAAGGGTTCAGACCGCTTTGACGGTAAAGCCATTAAAGCTGTGTTTAAAAAAGATAAACTCAACATTGTGTGGCATGCTGTGTTGCGCGATGGTAGCCACTATTTGCGTACGACACTCGATGTAAGTGCCGACGAAGACATGGCAATGCAGTCTATCACACCCATGATTTATAACGTGGACAACGAAAAGGCACAGGCTGTGCCTGTAGTTGTAGGCAACACACGCGGTGCCCTTCTTGCTAGCGATAAAATATTTGCCGGTCTTGAAACACCTATGGGTGTGAACGCTGCACAGGTAGCTAACGCGGGTTACGACACTTTTAATCCCAAGGGTTGGAACTCAAATTCGTTTGTATGGACTCCTGGCGAAGAATTGCCTGCAGCCATTCGTGATGCTGGCTTTAAAATTGAAGGCAAAGACTTAGTTAGCGATGACGTACGCGCTGCGCGTGGCTATGTTTCGTTCCGTAAAACAGGCGAACAGACCATTACATTTAAATACACCAGCGGTAATCACCGATTAGACGTAGTAGGTGTGGATGTAATTGATGGTTCAGGAAATGTATTGGCAAGCGACTATCACGCAGGCTATACAGGCGGTAAGAAAGACAAGAACGTCTACACACTCAATATTCCCAAAGCAGGTGCTTATGTGCTTCGCTACTTTGTGGCAGGTGCTGCCAATCGCAGTGACTTCAGCAGCAATGGTTCGATTGAATTTAGCGAAAAAATTGCTGTACCTGTTGTAGTATACGACCTCATCGAAAAGAAGGACGAGGCTGAAACTACTACACCTCAAAAAGCCATCAAGAAGGCAGAAGCTACTGAAAACGGAATAACCATCTACGACCGCACAGGTTGGACCGTAACAGTGGATGGTTGGAATAATGACAATGGAACAGGAAAAGCCGAAGCCATTATCGATGGTAACAACAACACCTATTGGCACTCGCACTACAATGACAATACCAACAAGGCTATGCCGCACTGGTTCATGGTGGACATGCAAGAATCGAAGGAAGTGCAGGCTGTGGGCATTATCACACGCCAAGCTGCCCAAAGTGTGAATGGTCACATCAAAGATTACGAAGTATGGACAGGTGACGATGCCGAAAACTTAACCAAACAGCTTTCGGGCACACTCGCCTACTCGCTCGACCAAGTGTGGATGGTATTGCCCCAAAAAGTGAATGCTCGCTATGTGAAGGTGGTGATTAAATCGTCACAAAATGGTAGAGAGTTTGCTTGTGTGGCAGAATGCAACATCTCGCCCAGCAATCCGTATGCCGAGCAAGAAGTTACAAACTTTGAAGTTGACGACAATACTACTCGCCTTTGGACACCTGAATCATGGACCGAAGTAGCTGATGCCGACATACCTTGGCGTGTGAAGGAGCAAGACCAAGCCTATCCTAACATCATGGCTAAGACCATGGACGTAAACTTTGAAGTAGGTGGTGGTACGTTTAAAACTACCTTTAACTACCTAAGTGGTAACAACCGCCTCGACATGGTGGGGGTAGACTTGCTCGATGAAAGCAACAGTGTGGTTGCCTCTGAATATCATGCAGGCTTTACGGGTACAGCTAAAAATGCCAACGAATACTCTCTGTGGGTTCCGCGCGAAGGTAAGTACAAATTGCGCATGATGATTAGCAAAAAGAACGAAGCGCTCACCTCATCGGGTAAGATTGACTTTAACTACACCAAGGTAGACACACTCCACATGTTGGCACCCACCGAGGTACCGATGACAGGTTATTGGCGCCGTAACACCACACTCAAAAAGAGTCAGCCGTGGGAGGTTAGTTCTGTGGTAGGTTTGGTTGCTCCCGGACAAACCCGTCGCTCGTTCTTGGCTTATAGCGAACGCGAACGTGCTGTGCCTTGGCGTGCATTCCCTCTCTACAACTCATGGTACGAGCTTAACATCGACCGCAACAATGCCGTGGGTAATAATGGTAACTATGACGCCTCTGACCCCAACAATACCAAGGGTGACTACACTGGCAACATGACCTCTGAGCAGTGTGTTGACGTAGTGCAGCATTGGAAGGATAAATTCTATGATGTATATAACAAGGCTCCCTATGCCTTTGTGTTTGACGATGGTTGGGACGCTTATGGCACATGGACTTTCAACTCGAACTTCCCCAATGGCTTTACTGCCGAAGACAATTTGGCTAAGAGCATGGGCGTGGGCATTGGTGCATGGCTCGGTCCTGTAGGTGGTTATGGCGGTAGTGGTACTTATCGTCGTAGATATTGGAATGGTCGTGGTGGTATGCAGTTGAGCAATGAAACGTATTACAACTACTTCATTAACTGCTGCAACAGCATGATCAATAAATACGACTTCCGTTTCTTTAAGTTCGATGGTATCAGCGCACAAGGCACAGCCTACGGACCTGATGCAGGCGACACGGGTATTGAAAACGCTGAAGGCATTATCAGCATTGAACGCGAAGTGCGTAAAACACGTCCCGACATCTTCTTCAATACCACTGTAGGTACATGGGCTTCGCCCTTCTGGTTCCATTATAGCGATGCCGTATGGCGCCAAGATGCCGACTGCGCACGCATTAGCAACACGGGTACCGACCGCGAACAGTGGATTACTTACCGCGACTACATGGTTTATAAAATCTTTACGCAAGGTTCTCCTCTCTGCCCCATCAACACGTTGATGACACACGGACTCATTCTTAGCGAAAAGGGTAAACCTCACACTCCGAGCAATTACGAATACAATGGTGTGCTTCGCGAAATGCGTTGCGCCTTTGGTTGTGGTTCGGGCATGGTTGAGCTTTACACCGACTATAAGTTGATGGACGAGATTAAGGACAACGCTGGCAATGCAGGCGCACTGTGGAAGGACTTGGCTGAGTGCATGGATTGGCAAGAACGTAATGCCGACGTACTGCCCGATATCCACTGGGTAGGTGGCAATCCTTGGGACGGTAGCAAGGTTAATGTATACGGTTGGGCTGCATGGAATGGTAAGAAGGCTACCCTCACACTTCGTAACCCCGATGTGAAGGAACGTCAATTCACCACAACACTCCGCGAGATGCTCGACATCCCTGCTTACATTCAAACAAGCATCACACTTAGCAATTCGTTTGCCGACCAGAAGGTGGCTATCGACGGTGGCTTGAAGGGTATTGAAATGGATAAACCTATCAATATTGATGAGCAACTTACACTCACCTTCCCAGCCTCTACCGTATTTGTATTCGAGGGTGTTGACAATGGCAACTTCAACTTTGACGCCGTACCTACCCCTCCGGCTACAAGCATTGGCACCGTGAAGAGTCCTTTTGTAAATGACAATTCGCGCATGTACGACCTCTCAGGTCGCAAGGTTTCTGCTCTGCAAAAGAACAATGTGACAATTGTAGACGGAAAAAAGAAGGTGTACTAATATACACCCCTAATTATGTGACTTTATAATGAAATTCCCCGTTAGGGGTAAGATAAGGTAACCAGGTGTGTGAAGGGAATTTACTCCCCTTCTCATGCCTGGTTTCTGTATACAATAAGACCAAGAGGGTGTGTCAAAACGATGCATCCTCTTTTTTTTATAAACAAAACCCCGAC
>UQQN01000141.1 GCA_900543155.1 uncultured Prevotella sp. | reverse complement strand
TACACGAACTGAGGTGCTTTCTGCGTTTTTTTTTGTTGAATACCAACTATTTATAACATCAAAATATCATCAAAACCATGCAGAAAAAATCATGGATTTTGAAACCCTACCTAACGAGGTAATCCATTAGGTATTACAAATAAAAATATGGGTTGCAGAAAACTTATTTCTTACCCCTTACATCAGTGTTTACACTTATTAACTCCGTATTAATATTTATTTCGAGTGACCGAGTGACCGCGTTTCTTCTGATTATCAAAGAGTTACGCGGTCACTGGTCACTTGCACTTTCACCCTCATTCAAGGGCACAATAATCTTATTTCGAGATTGCGTTTGGCAATCCTGAATATCCCCACACTATGCTCTACTAACCGCCTTGACTCCTTTTACTGTGCGGAGTTTTTTGATAAGGGCTGTGAGGCGTTGTGTGTCGTCTACTAGAATGGTGAGGATGCCTGAGAAGAGACCATCGTTTGAATCGATGTTTATGCTACGAAGCATGATGTGCTCTTCTTTTGAGATGATTGAGGTGATATTGTTCACAATACCCAAATCATCTTGTCCCACTACGTGCAACGTGATGGGGTAAGAACCATGTCCCTTACCTGCCCAACGTGCCTTCACGATGCGATAGCCAAAACGATCGCGCAGTGCGGGGGCGTTAGGACAGGTGGTGCGATGTATTTTAATGCCTCCACTCACCGTGACAAAACCAAATATTTCGTCGCCATACACGGGGTTGCAACAACGCGCCAACTGAAAGTCAAGCCCTTTTAAATCGCGACCAATCACTAATTCGTCTTGGTCGCCCTTGGCTTTCTGCATAACCTCGCTGTTCATGTTGAACTCTTCAGCCGAACGTATGGCAGCACGCTCTGCCAAACCTTGTTCGCGACGTCCTAAGTCTACATAGGTGTCGAGCACACGGTTTACGTCGAGCTTTTCATCGCCAAGATCTTTAAAGAAGTCGAAGCTCTCTTTATAGCCCATCTTCTTTATTAACTGGTTGATGATGGCTTCGTCCCAATCGATTTTGCGGTTCTTCATTTTGCGCTCAAGCATCTCCTTGCCCAAAGCGATATCGCCTGCGGTGAGCTCGCGCACGGCACTGCGAATTTTAGAACGTGCATGGTTTGACTGCGCAATATTTATCCATTCTGCCTTGGGCTTTTGGGTGCTTGATGTGAGAATTTCAACGGTCTGTCCGCTTTCGAGTGGTTGACGTATGGAATAATTTTTTCCGTCGATGCGTCCTCCCACACATCGATTGCCCACACCGGTGTGGATGGTGTATGCAAAGTCGAGTACCGTTGAGTGTGGCGGAAGGCGGTAAAGGTCTCCCTTGGGCGAGAATACGTACACTTCTTGCTCTTTCATGTCGGACGAAAGACTCTGTGTGAGCAATCCTTCGTTGCCTGTTTCGAGTGCCGAACGAATGTCTGCCAACCACGAGTCCACACCACCACCGCTACTTTTTACGCCTTTGTAGCGCCAATGTGCAGCCAATCCATGTTCGGCAATTTCGTCCATTCGCTCTGTGCGGATTTGCACTTCTACCCATTTATCCTCGGGACCTTTCACCGTGATGTGCAAACTTTCGTAACCATTGCTTTTGGGCACGGTGAGCCAATCGCGCAGGCGCTTTAAGTTGCTTTCGTACTTATTTGTGATGAGCGAGAATACCTTCCAGCATTGTTCTTTTTCTTTCTCTAGGGGCGAATCAAGAATAATGCGTATGGCAAATAGGTCGTAAACACCATGAAAACCGCATTGCTGCTTTTTCATTTTTTGCCAAATGGAGTGAATGCTTTTGGTGCGCCCTTTCATGTGATAGCGCAAGCCCTCGGCATCAAGCATTTGGCGTATGGGCGCAATAAAGCGTTCGATATAAGCATCGCGCGAGCGCTTTGTGGCATTGAGGTTTTCTTTAATCATGTAGTAAGCATCGTGTTCCAGATACTTCAGACTTAAGTCCTCGAGTTCGCTCTTCAACTTATATAAACCTAATTTATGAGCTAAGGGTGCGTAGAGATAGGCTGCTTCGGTGCTCACTTTGCGTTGCGCTGCTACATTTTCGGTGTCTTTGATATGGCGCATTATGTTTACGCAATCGGCAATGAGCATCAACACGACGCGCATGTCGCCTGCTTGCGACACAAGCAGGTTGCGGAAGTTGTCTGTGCGCATAGCCTCGGTTTTTACTTCGAGTGCCTCGACGCGCAAAAATCCGCGCAACGTGTGGGCTACATCCTTACCAAAGTAGCGTTCTACAAGTTCGCACTGTTCGGGGTTGCGCACTACGGCACGTAGCAAATATGCGGTCAGTGCATGTCCTCTAATACCTATTTCGTCTACAGCCAAGCGTATGGCTTTGAGAGCTAATATTGTGCGGTTAAGCCCAAATTCGTCGTACGTCAACGAGGTGTCTGTGGCTATGGCACTCTCCATAAAATCGGCAATACGGCGTGCATCCTCTTTTTTAGGACGTGCGTGCTCGTTGCGATAAATTGCAAGCAGGGTGCTCACAAACTCATGGCGCTGTTCCATGTGTTTTCTCATTTCGCTCATAGGCTTTTTGTTTGTAGTTTCGTTATACGGAAATCGGCTAAAACTTTTTTTGGCGAAGATTAGACGACTTCGTTGTTTGCGCTCTTATCTCTCTTCCCCCCTCTCCCTACTCTTCTTCTCGTTTTTGCGAACGATTAGAATCGTGCGGTTACTTGCGCATCGAAGGTGTTATAATGCGAGTCTTTGGGGGATGCTGCATGACGAGCTGAGCGATCGTCTGTAAAGGTGTAGTTGAGTTGGAATATCAAATTCTTGCCCAAGGTGTAGTTGGCACTCACGCCATAATTTGTGCACAATGACTTCCATGAGTGACGGTCGTCGCGATAGCAGTCGTAGCGACCATACACCTTAAAGTTCTTTACGACAGGCACACCCAATGTGGCATACCAGGCGTCGGAACGGTCGGGGGCTGATGCGTTGGTTGTGACGCCTCCCACCGAACTCATATATTCGCCACGCACGGTCCAATCTGATTCATATTTTAGACCTGCACCCCAACGCACACGTTTTACGCTGCGGAGTGCGTTGCCCGGATTGGCTGCGTCGTATTTTTCGTTGGTGTATTTGCCATTCCAACCAAAACCACCAATGCAGAGGTCTTTTACGGGCGAGAACCAAAGTCCACCAATAAGGTCTTTATGATGGTCTTTGTCGGCATGATTTATGCCCTGTCCGTTGAACACGCCTACCTGATAGTGTAGCCAATTATGTCCGTCGGCTGCTGGGAGGAAATCGCCTTGCACCTGTAGACCTAAGTCGCGACCCGAACTCTTATTAAAGCTGCCTTCGCCATTGCGGTCGTTGATTGAGGCTAACTTCATTGTGGCTTGCGAGTAAGCCCCCATACCAATGGCAAGCGGACTCATAGGATTTTCGAATCCAAAGGAGCGCTTGAACTGTCCGAGTTTTACACGAAAGAATTTGTACTTTTGCCACTCGATGAAGGCATCGAGCACACGCGGTCCTTTATTATCGCCTGGGGCACCATTTACCTCCATCTGCAATTTGTAATAGAAGTCTTTAAAGGCGTGTCCGTCAAGATATAAACGAATGAAGCGAAGATCAAAGCCTCCATTCGTGGTTGTGCCTCGGCGGTCGCTAATGCTATACTTTCCCATAATGTAGCCACCAAACTTGATGTCGGGCTGCATTACTTGCATGGCTTTAGAGTCTGTTTTTGCCTTGAATGTGTAGCCTTGCGTTTCGAAATCTAAATCGCTGTATGAGTTTGCAGGCAAAACGGTAGTATTGTCGGCTATCGCAAATATCGGCATTGCCGCTAACAAACCGCATATTAAATATTTATTCATAATAGATGGGTAGTGATGTCGTCTGAAAACTTTCTGGAAGAAGATTAGACGGCTTCGGTGTTTGGCAAGAAGAAATGCTTTTTTTATGTTCTCTCGCCATTATTTGACCACAAAGTTACATATTATGAACGTAAAAGGCGAATTTTTTTGTGCGATAATGCACAAGTTTGTCTAAAGATTTGGCATATCAGGGACTTGTTCTGTATATGTTTTCACGCACTCTCCTACCCTTCGCAGGGATTCATTATACCTTGTTTTGCAAATCATACCAAACAAACTTGCGACAAAACAGAGAAATATGAAGATTTTTTTCAAAAAAAGCACGAAAACATTTGGTAGCTTACCATAAAAGCTATACCTTTGCACTCGCAAAACAGAAATAACGGCTCCTTAGCTCAACTGAATAGAGCATTTGACTACGGATCAAAAGGTTATAGGT
>UQQN01000140.1 GCA_900543155.1 uncultured Prevotella sp. | reverse complement strand
TGCTAAAACACGCTCCATTTGGGCGAAAAACGATTCCGAAGGAATTCCGATATCATTCCGAAGGAACACAACCCCCATTTTGGAGCAATTCACTAACCAAAAAAAACTACTATCATGGCAAAAATCATTCCCATTGACATCATCAAGGGTATCTCTGGTAAAATTGGACGACGGCAAGTCGAAAGAATAGTTCGCTGAACGAGAATATGCCCCTACGGCAATTTTCAAGTCGTGAAGGATTGCATCGAAGCGGGCAACTACCACCACACCGCTGAAGACGGACTGAGCGCCTAACACACACAGCGTGTAAGAGAATTCGCGTTAGGTAGGGTGTTCTAACACACACACGATAGGGCAAAATCGACTTATCAGAATTATCAGAACTATCCTTTTTCAAAAAAACCAAGATAAAACAGAATTTTTTTGGATTTTTGCTTTGCCTTGCGCTTAGTTTGCTGTAATTTCGCAGCATAAAAAACTATACGTAACTTTAGAATGGAATATAATTTCATAGAAATCGAAAAGAAGTGGCAAAAAACTTGGGCCACAGAAAAGACATATCATGTGGAAGCTGATGACACAAAGAAGAAATTCTATGTGCTCAATATGTTTCCCTATCCGTCGGGGGCTGGACTTCACGTAGGACATCCCCTCGGCTATATTGCAAGCGATATCTATGCACGCTATAAACGCTCTTGTGGCTATAACGTGCTGAACCCAATGGGTTATGATGCCTATGGATTGCCCGCAGAGCAATATGCGATTCAAACAGGACAACATCCTGCTGTAACTACCGAAACAAATATTAAGCGCTATCGCGAACAGTTAGACAAAATTGGTTTCTCGTTTGACTGGGACCGCGAAGTGCGTACCTGCGACCCTAAATACTATCATTGGACGCAGTGGGCTTTCGAACAGATGTTCGACCACTTCTATTGCAAAAAGTGCGAAAAGGCGCAGCCTATTAGCAAACTCATTCAGCATTTTGAAGAGAAAGGTTCTGAAGGCACCGAAAACTTTGCACAGAGCGAAGAACTTCACTTCACTGCCGACGAATGGAAGCAGATGAGCGAGGTGGAGAAACAACAGGTGCTGATGAACTATCGTATCGCTTATTTGGGCGAGACTATGGTGAACTGGTGTCCTAAACTCGGTACCGTGCTTGCCAACGATGAGGTGGTTGACGGTGTGAGTGAACGTGGCGGATATCCCGTGGTGCAGAAAAAAATGAAGCAGTGGTGCTTGCGCGTTTCGGCTTATGCACAGCGCTTGCTCGATGGATTGGACCACATCGACTGGACCGACTCGTTGAAGGAAACGCAGCGCAACTGGATTGGACGCAGTGAGGGTACCGAAATGGAGTTCTCGGTGAAGGACAGCGACGTGAAGTTTACCATCTTTACAACGCGTGCCGACACCATCTTTGGCGTGACCTTTATGGTGCTCGCTCCTGAGAGCGAACTCGTGCAGCAACTCACTACGCCCGAACAAAAGGCTGAGGTAGACGCTTATTTGGATGCTACCAAAAAACGTACGGAACGCGAACGCATTGCTGACCGTCGTGTAACTGGCGTGTTTACGGGTTCGTATGCCGTAAATCCGTTTACAGGGGATGCCATCCCTGTATGGGTAAGCGATTATGTGTTGGCAGGTTATGGCACAGGAGCAATTATGGCGGTGCCTGCTCACGACTCGCGCGACTATGCTTTTGCACGCCACTTTAATTTGCCCATCATCCCCTTGATTGAGGGTGCCGATGTGAGCGAAGAAAGCTTTGATGCGAAAGAGGGCACGGTGATGAACTCGCCTGTCGAGGGCAAGAATACACTTCACAACTTTAGTTTGAATGGCTTAACGGTGAAGGAGGCGATTGCTGCCACAAAGAAATTTGTTACTGAAAATAACTTGGGACGCGTGAAGGTGAACTTCCGTTTGCGCGACGCAATCTTCTCGCGTCAGCGTTATTGGGGCGAACCTTTCCCCGTTTATTATAAGGACGGTATGCCCCAAATGGTGCCTGCTGCTTGTCTGCCCCTTGAATTGCCTGAGGTTACGAAGTTCTTGCCGACCGAAACGGGCGAACCTCCCTTGGGAAATGCCACACGTTGGGCATGGGACACCGTGGCTAACTGTGTAACCGAAAATAGCCGTATTGACAATCAAACGGTCTTCCCCCTTGAACTCTCTACTATGCCGGGCTTTGCGGGTTCGTCAGCCTATTACTTGCGCTATATGGACCCCACAAACGACAAGGCTTTGGTGGGCGAAGAGGCTGATAAATATTGGCAGAACGTGGACCTTTATATTGGCGGCTCTGAGCATGCTACAGGTCACTTGATTTACTCGCGTTTTTGGAACAAGTTCCTCTTCGACCTCGGTGTGTCGTGCAAGGATGAGCCTTTCCAAAAATTGGTAAACCAAGGTATGATTCAAGGACGTTCGAATTTTGTATATCGTATTAAGGACACAAATACTTTTGTAAGCCTTGGTTTGAAGGATCAATACGACACTACGCCTATCCACGTGGACGTGAATATTGTGCAAAACGATGTGCTCGACGTAGAAGCATTTAAGCAATGGCGCCCCGAATATGCTACGGCTGAGTTCGTGTTGGAGGATGGCAAGTATGTATGTGGTTGGGCTATCGAAAAGATGTCGAAGTCTATGTACAATGTGGTCAACCCCGACATGATTGTGGAGAAATATGGTGCCGACACTTTGCGTCTGTACGAAATGTTCCTCGGTCCGATCAATCAAAGTAAGCCTTGGGACTCAAACGGTATTGACGGCTGTTTCCGTTTCTTGCGCAAGACGTGGAACCTCTTCTATCCCCAAAATGGCGAATGGGCGGTTACTGACGTGGAACCCAGCAAGGAGAACCTCAAGACGTTGCATAAGCTTATTAAAAAGGTGAGCGAGGACATTGAGGAGTTCTCATACAACACTTCAATCCCTGCCTTCATGATTGCTGTGGGCGAGTTTGCACAGCAAAAGTGTGTGAGCCGCAAGGTGCTTGAACAACTTGTGGTTTTGCTCGCTCCCTTTGCACCGCACATTGCCGAAGAGTTGTGGCACACTTTGGGCAACGAGGGCACAGTGTGCGATGCGGCTTGGCCTAAGTTTGACGAACAATATTTGAAAGAGGATTCACAAACACTTTCGATTTCGTTTAACGGTAAGACACGCTTTACGCTCGACTTCCCTACCGACGCAAGCAAAGAGTGCATTCAAGAAACAGCTTTGGCTTCAGAGCAAGCACAAAAGTATCTTGAAGGCAAGCAAATTGTGAAGGTGATTGTGGTGCCCGGACGTATTGTCAATATCGTAATCAAATAAAAACTACGCCCCTAAAAAGAGGTGCAGTCGCTTAAAATCTGCGTCTGCATCTCTTTGCGCAAAAAAATCATTTTCACAAAACATGGTTACCAAATTTAGAACTACGGTGGGGCAGGATATTCGCGACTACATCGTCATTACCATTGGTTTGTTGATGTATGCCATCGGTTTTACCTGTTTCCAACTTCCCTACGAAATCACTACGGGAGGCTTAGCGGGTGCTGGAGCTGTTATTTTTTATGCAACGGGCTTCCCCGTGCAGTACACGTTCTTCTCGGTGAATATTCTTTTGCTCGTTGTGGCTGTGAAGGTTTTAGGGTGGCGGTTTTGCCTAAAGACCATTTACGCCGTGTTTATGCTCACCTTTATGTTGGGCTTGGTGCAAGAGGTTATGATCTATTGGGCGCATGTAAGTCCGCACATGTTTCCTGATATAAATCCGCATAGTGGTTTGCCCCAGGTGGTGCAGAACAATGCCTTTATGTCGTGCATCTTGGGTGCTGCCATCGAGGGTGTGGGCATTGGATTTGTGTTCTTGCACAATGGCTCAACGGGGGGCACGGATATTATTGCCTCTATCATCAACAAATATAGGGATGTGACGTTGGGACAGATGATGATGCTTTGCGACATCGTGATTATTACCACCGCATTCTTCTTGCCCGATGGGGATGTGGATAAACTGCTTTATGGTTATTGCACACTGATCATCGTGAACTTGATGCTCGACTATGTGGTTGACCGAGGCAGACAGTCTGTGCAGTTCTTAATCTTCTCGCGTCAATACGATGCCATTGCTGCTGCCATTAGTGCTACGCACCGTGGCGTGACTGTGCTTGATGGACAGGGGTGGTACACGAAGGAAGAGCGTAAGGTGTTGGTGGTGCTTGCTAAGAAACGCGAAAGCACAAATATCTTCCGCATCATACAAAGCATCGACCCTAACGCCTTTGTTTCGCAGTCGAAGGTTATCGGTGTGTTTGGCGAGGGCTTCGACCGCATAAAGGTGAAGGCTAAGAATAAGCAAAATGAAGAAAAGACGCTTGCTGAAAAGTAAGCAATGGCGATAAAACCATAATCCGTGGAAAGATTGAGTCGGATTCATCTTTTCACGGATTATTTTCATTCTTGCACATTCGCTAAGAAAAAATGAATGTCCCCAACAGGCAGGGCGTTCAAAATTCGATTTTTTTTCGGCATGGTTTTGCATTCAATAGTGCACGGGCTGAAAGCCCAAAAGCGCCTAGCCCAGGGCAAGCGAAGCGACACCCT
>UQQN01000139.1 GCA_900543155.1 uncultured Prevotella sp. | reverse complement strand
ATGAACTAATTAATGGGAATTAATGGACATTAATGTTCAAAATAAAACGCGAAGCGAACCTTAGAAGTTTGCAGCTACGCTGCTTTTTTTCGAACATTAATTGTCATTAATTCGGGGACATTAATTCAGGACATTAATTTTTTCTGTGCAAATGAGAAGTATTAATGGAATAATTAATGGGAATTAATGGGCATTAATGTTCAAAATAAAACGCGAAGCGAACCTTAGAAGTTTGCAGCTACGCTGCTTTTTTTCGAACATTAATTGTCATTAATTCGGGGACATTAATTCAGGACATTAATTTTTTCTGTGCAAATGAAAAGTATGAGTGGAATAATTTTAGGCCTTTACATTCGTTAACCACGAATTAAGAAAAATTTCGAGTGACCGAGTGACCGCGTTTCTTTTGATTATCAAGGAGTTACGCGGTCACTGGTCACTGGTCACTTTCCGTAAACATGCGTATTTCGGGATTTGTGAGATATGACTTGAGCAGTTTGGTGGTTATAAGAATAAAAAAGCCAAACACCTTTTCTCCCGAAAAAGCGTTTGGCATCGTTTTCCTAAAAACATCTTTTTACTTAGGGTGGGGGAGTAAATACAAAATCCTTTCCACTCCAGTCTAATTACCTAATCCTAATGAAACCTTTTTTGCATCTATTTTTCAAAATCGAGTACCAGCACCTCGCGCACTCCCATTTGCAGTGAGCCTTTGTCGAGGTTGACTCGGCGTCCACTCAGTACATCGTGGGCGTAGGGTTTGGGCAAGACCTCAGCATAATGGGCAAGGTCTACGCACGCGGGAGTATTCGTGCCGTTAATCATCACCGTGACCACGTGTCCCTTGTATTGACGTGCATATACATACACTCCCTCTTTGGGGGCGAAGTGGCAGAAAGAGCCCCATTTCACAGCATCGCAACCTTTACGCCATTGTAGCAGTTTGCGAGTAAGCGCGTGCGTGTGTTGCATCAGGGGAGTGAGATGCTCGCCTGTAAAAGCATTTATGCTATCGTGAGCAAAACCACCAGGGAAATTTTGGCGTAATGCCCCATCGCCCTTACTTTTGTTTGCAGCCATCGCCAATTCGTCGCCATAATAGAGCTGTGGAATGCCACGCAGTGTGAGCAGCAAAGTAATGGCTTGCTTGTATCGCCACTTTAGATCTGCCTGCGCTTGCACACAAGCAAAGCGGTTGGTGTCGTGATTACTCAAAAACGTAAGCAAGTGCGTAGGGTCTGCATACACAGCGTCTTGACTTAAGTAGTTATAAATACGTGCCAAGCCCTGGTCCCACTCGTTCGTTTGCTCATCGAGAGCCGAGTTAAGCAACGACATCAGCGGAAAGTCCATCACAGTGGGCAACTCGCTGTTGCAAAGTCCCTTAGCCACCTTACTATCTTTTTGCCATGCACTTACCCCCACATTGCTGTTAAGCCATGTTTCGCCCACAATGTTAAGGTGGGGGTATTGCGTTTTCAACTCCTTGCACCACTGCGCCATCGCATAGCGGTCGGCATAGGGGTAGGTGTCTTGTCGGATGCCGTCGATGCCAGCAAATTCTATCCACCAAATAGCATTTTGCGTGAGGTAGCGCATGACGTGTGTGTTGCGCTGGTTAAAGTCGGGCATTGACGATACAAACCAACCATCTTGTGCGTTAAACTTATCTACTTGGCTGGCATACGCATCGGTTGCTGCGGTGATTTTATAGCCCGTTTGCGTGTAGCAGCTATTGTTGTTAAACCACGTAGAGTCGGGAAGGTCGGTAAACAGAAAATTCTCGCTGCCACAGTGGTTAAACACCATGTCTTGCACCACCTTCATACCTCTTTTATGTGCTGCGTCTACAAATAGCTTATAGTCTTTGTTCGAGCCATATCGAGGGTCAATTTCGTAGTAGTTGGTAATGGCATAGCCGTGGTATGACCCTGCGGGCATATCGCTGCAAAGCAATGGGGTGGGCCAAATCGTGGTAACGCCTAACGAGTCGAGATAGTTGAGGTGGCGCGTCATGCCCGCCAAGTCTCCTCCGTGTCGGTTGTCGGGGGCTTGGTTCGATAGGTTTTCTTTCAGTCCCTTCACCACATCGTTTGTGGCATCTGCATTTGCAAAGCGGTCGGGCATAAGCAAATAAAGCACATCAGCAGCGTCGAAACCTTGTGCTTTGGGCTGGTTGTCGCGTGCTTTAAGTTCGTAGGCTATGCGTTGTTTTTTTCGTCCTTGCTGCAAGCTAAGGTGAAAGCGTTGTGGTTGCGCCTTATGCGTGTCAAGATACACAAACAAATAGTTGGTGTTTGCAGGGCGGTAGATGCTATCGACCTTGATGTCTGTTGCCTCTACACTTACATTGCATTTGCCAATATCCTTTGCGTGCAACATAATTTGTAGCGAGGTGTTGTGCATGCCACTCCACCAAAATGCAGGTTGCACGTCGATGGGATGTGTAGCAGCCATCCCCGGTATTTGTAATGCCAAAAGGCCTGCTAACAAGAGGTAGCGTAAATGTTTCATGCGAAAAGTTTGTTTGTCTTTAGAGTCGTGCCTCATGTCGTGTAGAGTACGTCCACGCTTGTTGACATTCAGCAAATTCAAAATCGTTGGCAAAAATACGAACCTTTTACACCCTTTGCAAGTTGCTATAAATAAAATATAAATACTTTAAAACCTTAAAGTGCTGAAAATCAGATGTTTTTGTGTTTTGGAGACCTTGTTTTTTAGAAACTGTTTTGTAACATTTCCTTGTCAAAATAGATATGAATAAAGAAAAAAATATTAACTTTGGCGCGTAAAAAGCATATTCATATCATGAAAAAGTTTATCATACTCCTCTTCATCATACCACTGCTCTTTGTGGCGCGTGCACAGTCGCAGCCTCAAGATTTAGAACTCGATGCCCCCACGCAGGCACTTTTGCACACACTCGATGACATTATTCAAAACCATAAAGTGCAATATCAAGCACAGCGCATCAAGCAAATAAATCAGTTAAAGGCACAAGCTCGCACCGCCACAGGTTATAACAAATATAATCTTTACAAGGAGATATTCGACTTGTACTCGCATTTTCAAACCGATTCAGCGCAGGTTTACATTTGCAAAATGCAACAACTGCCTGCCTATAAGACCGACGTTGTGATGCAAGCCACGCTCCACGTAGCCCAAGCCGAAATCATGGCGGTTTCTGCCCTATATGCAGAAGCACTTAGTGAACTCGATAAGGTGCCCCAATCGCTTATCAGTCCTGAACATGCCGAATTACGACTCTATTATTACCGTGTGAAGCGCACCCTTTATGGCTGGATGTGTATCTATTACAAAAAACCGTCTGAGCAGCATAAGCTATGGGAAGAAAAAACCATGAGTTATCGCGATTCGCTTTTATTGGTAGATACCCAAAAAAATATGAATCGCGACATTGTGATGGCAGACAAATATAATGCACTCCATCAGCCCGAAAAAACATTAAAATTGTTGGAGCCTTATTCGGCACAAGCGAGTGAGGCAACGCCCAATCCTTTTGTGTGTTTCACGTTGGCTCATGCTTATGTGTTATAGGGCAATCGCTCCAAGGCTATACACTATTTGACGCTCACAGCGATTGCCGACTTGCGCAGTGCCACTTGCGAATATCAGGCATTGCCGATGTTGGCACAAATATTGTTTGACCAGGGTGATGTGGAGCGAGCTTATACGTATCTGCTTTGTTCGATGGAAGATGCAAGCTATTGCAAGGCGGGGTTGCGCTCGATAGAGGCATCCACTATTTTCCCAATCATTGATAAGCAATATAAGCAGCGCGAAAAGGCGCAGCGTGAGCGCGACCATTTGTTGATGTACGGACTTGTGAGTCTATCGTTTATATTGATAGCGATGGTTGTGTATTTGCGAAAGCAAATGCTGAAACTGCGCCAAATGCGTCAAAAACAATCGCTCTATAATAAGCAGTTGTCTGCAGCTAATCAGCAGATGCACGAGGCAAACGAAAAACTACAGGTGGCATTGCAAGAGGTGAAAAGCACGAACGAAGAGTTGCAAAACACTTACAGCCAATTGCGTATGACTGACAAGGTGAAGGAGGAGTATATAGCTCGTTACTTAAACCGTTGCCGCATGTATCTTGACCAACTGACAGAGTTTCGCAGTGCCACGCTCCGTTTAGTTAAGAACCGACATTTTGAAGAATTGGCGAATCAGTTGAAGCGCGATTTGAATGCCAAAACCGAGCAAACACAGTTTTATGAAGACTTTGATGCAGCGTTCTTAACGCTCTTTCCTGACTTTGTAGCGTCGTTTAATGCGTTGCTTCAACCAGAGCACCAATTATCAGTGAAAAAGAATGGATTGCTTAATACGGAGTTGCGTATTTATGCGTTGATTCGTTTGGGTATTCACGACACCACGCGCATTGCGCATTTCCTTGATTATTCTACCGCCACGGTGTATAATTACCGTTCAAAAATTCGCAAAAAGGCTATTTGTTCGCCCGAGGAATTTGAGAGTTTGGTGGCGGTTATTAGTTAATGGTTTATGGGCATTATTTTAATGGGTCACCCCTAACGGGTAGGGTGTTCAAAATTCATGAATTTTTCTGCACGATTTTAGATGTTTGCAGCT
>UQQN01000138.1 GCA_900543155.1 uncultured Prevotella sp. | reverse complement strand
TCTCACCCCTAACGGGGTAACCCATTTAACCATGCTACTTATCGACATCAAAATCTGATAAAATCGCGCAGAAAAAAATCATGGATTTTGAACACCCCACCTTTCGGGGTGAGGCTAGCGCATGAAGCAATGTTTCGACATAAATGTTTTTGTTTTTTGCATATTACTTATGATAAGCCCTATTTTTTCTTGCAGCTAGTAAGATATACCCAATGAGTATAATGAAGGCAATGAGAATGCTAATTATTTGTGTGGCATATTTTTCGGGTTCAACCCAAAACTCTCTGAAAAAATCAAGACGTCCGAGTACCTCTACTGGCACCCAAAACACAACCACCGTAGCTATAGCCATGCGGATGTTGGCACCCCACGACGAAATAGTAAGCTGTTTTTTAAAGATGAACAGACTGCCCAATAGACAGGCTGCAGCTACAATGCTGGTTACGGGATGTCTGTCGCCAAGGAAATTCTTGTCGTAGCAGAACATAAGTAGCAAGTAGCTTGCCCAAAGAATCATGTTCAGTTCCATAAAAGTAACAATACTTGTGTGATGTGTCATAGGTCGGGCTGCAATCTCTTTTTTGCGCGAACGCAGTAGCACACGTTGCCACCAGTTAATAAAGTTACACCCGTTTTTGGTAGAGAAGATATAGAGCGTCATTACCATCATCCACATGCCAAATGAGGCAGGAAGAATAAGATATTCTGGACGGGTAACTACTTCGCCATTCTCTATTTCTGGTTGTGTACCCCATCGAGTGGCATAGTATTGAAAGAGAAACTCAACCCAACCTGTCCAAAAGAGCAAACCACCGATAAGTCCGAAAAAGGTTTGCTTGGTATTTCCTTTTACAAAAACCCCAGTTATCACAATGAGTAATCCAATGAGTCCCATAAAAAAGGCAGAATAGTGTAAGGCCTCGGGCGTCATGGTTTTCTCCATAATAATCATGAGTGCATGCCCCAAGGGCATAGTAAAGAGTACTACAAGAAAGGAAGCAATTGCCTTCCACCAATTTGTTTTCATTTTCGTCATTAATTAGAAGAACTTTTTTTAATCAATCTTACTTAGAAGAGTTTTTTAATTCAATCTTACTTAGAAGAGTTTATCAAAATCAATCGACATTCCGATTTGGAATTTCATTCCATCTGTAATCGGGCTGTTAAGGTAATAATATTTTGGTTTATATCCGAATAGGTTGTCTAATGCCGCAGTCACTTTTACCGCATTCCCGATGCGTTGCACCAAGGAGAGTTTCCAAAGCGTGTAGGCAGGATATTCCACTTGAATAGTACCCTTGCTCACATCATAGTAGTCTTTATATTCCACATTCTTTACGCCCGAAAGTACACGTCCTTGCAAACCAACATTCAGTCCATATCGTTTGCTAAACTGATGATCGTAATCCACGCGGGCATTCAGTGCATGCTGACGAGCTGGGATGTACTGATTGTTGATGGTATTGCCATTCCCATCTTTAGCCAACTGTTCTTTTGTGTAGGCATAAGTGATGCGAGCACTAATACCGTTGCGCCATTTGGCTTGAACTCCCATATCGCCTCCATACACATTGTAGTCGTCGAGATTGGCATAAGGCAGATAAGGCAACTTGTCGGTGGCAGACTTAAAGTAGGGTGCTGAGGTAGCCAGCTTGTTCTTCACCTTATTATAATAAACCGATGCGGTAAAGTTGTAACAACTTCGGGTGTATTCGGCAGAAAGGTTGAAGTTGTGGCTCGTTTCCGACTTTAAGTTAGCATTGCCCTCCACAATCCATATTCCTGCCATGTCAAAATCATAATACTTCTCTTTCAGAGTGGGTGCTCTGAACCCCATGCCGTAGCCAGCACGAAGAGATAGGTTGTGCAAGGGCTTGTAGCAGATGTTGAGTTTAGGTGTGAGGTGAGACTCCTTACCGTCCGAAAAATAATCATACCGTAGCGCACTCACAACCTCCCATTGGTTATTGATGCGCCAATCATATTGAGCAAAAACATCCCAACTATCTTGTTCGCGTGTTTCACCATTCAAGTTGATATTAAAGAGGTAGTCGTGCATCCAATCAGCACCCAGGGTTAGCACATCGCCCCTATTAAACGAGTGGTTATGGAGCAATCGAAAAGTGTTTTGCACATTACTATAGTCGCGAATGTCAAGGTGCGTAATGCGTTGATAGTCTGATTTGTCATATTGGTCGAAAGCATAACTAAGTTGCAATTCGTCTTGCGTTGTTAGCTTCCAATTCATGCGGAGTCCACCTGTAAAGTCGCGATACCGTTCGGGTTGGTCAACCGACCTTACTGTTTCGCGAAAAAAATATCCAGCACGTCCCGTAAGGTTAAAGTTTTGATTGGGACTCCACACCAATTGATCTTTAAAGTGCATAGTCTTGTCACCATATATAGTAGAAATGATGCGGGTTACGGGGTTCGAGGCACTCTGCACATTATAATTATCTATGCGGTTAATGTTGGCAGAGAGTAGGTTATTCCAATGCTTATTGCTCAGTCCTAACGATGCCCCATATCGTTGCTCATTGTGTTTAGCGTAACGCGCATTCACGTTGAGTGTCCAAGGTTGTTTATTGCGTTTGGTAATGATGTTGATAACTCCCCCCGTAGCGTTGCTTCCATACAATGCTGAGGCTGCTCCTTTCACAATTTCAATACGCTCAACATTGTCCATATTGAGTCTGGTAAAGTCAACATCGTCCATTGTTTCGCCTGCCAGTCGTTCCCCATCTACAAGAAAAAGCACTCCCTGTCCGCCAAATCCTGAAAAGTTGAGGTGCGTTTGTTGGTTCATGGCATACGAAAATTCAACGCCAGGCAGTTCCTGTTGCAAAAGGTCTTGCACATTCGTGGCGTCTAATTTAGCAATGTCTTTTGCATTGATAACGCGCGTTTGTATGGGAGTGTCTTTCAGAAACTTAGGGGTGCGTGTGCCAGTTACCACCACATCGTTCAAACTAAACATGCGGCTGATAGAATCAAGGCGAGTCTCTTGTGCCATTGTGGTTTGCCATAGAGCACTTGCCATCCAAAAGGAGAGTAAGATTGAATGCTTCATTTATAGCTATTTTCAGTATTGGGGATTGGGCAAAAAAGGTGACGAACCACCCTTTAATAAGGATACTTATAATTTAGGGTGAGGTAGCATTTATCACCTTTAGGCGACAGATAATTTTCAAGTTGCAAAGCAGCATAACTACCATCCTTAAGTCGCAAAATAAACACATGGTTATTCATGCTGAAGGAGGGGGGCATAGGAGGAATTTCCATGCTGAGCCACGATGAGAGCACACGGTTAATTTCGATGCCTTGCGAGGGAACATAGCCCAACAACATTTGTTCTTGACTATCCCACACTTCGTTTTCAGTCCATTCGTCCTCCGTAAATTGCATGTCTTTAAAAACATCGCTACTTTCAGGTAGCTCGTCCATCGAGGTGTAAGCCGTTTCAAGCACAGCACCCCCATTGGTTCTCACATTGTTGCGATGCACAGCAAAGGTCCATTCGGCAGGCGCAGTTTGTGTAGCAGTAGGCGTGAAATAGGTAAACGTATTATTCTTTATGCCTGCACCAAACACATCAAACCAATACATGTATTGTCCCGACTTTTTATCGGTGATGGGGGTAGTCACTTTGTCGCCTGTAGCTTCCATCGGAATGGGATAAGCCTCAAATTCAGTTTGGGCTTTGCGCAAGGCTTCTTCGTTACCATCCACCGTGAGTTGATGTAACTGTTTTAGGTCTACATAATACCAATGGCTCCAACTGGTAGCATCCACCACAATCTGTCCCTTAGCAGGAATAATCTCTTGGGGTTGGTCGTAAATATCGTCAAAAATACCGTTGCAAGCGGTGAGCATCATGACACTCACTCCTGCAACGGTCATTTTTATCAAATTCTTCATCCACGAATTTCTTTTTGGTGTTCGAGTTCGTTATTACATTGAAAGCACGTTCTCGAGCGCATCTGTTTTCTTTCGTTCTACTTATCTTTTTATGATTTTCTTTCCGTTTACAATCACAACTCCCTTGTAGTTCTCATCCACCACCTGACCGTTAAGATTGTAAATCTTGCCATTTGTGTTCTTGTCGTTCTTTACCGTTGCAATGCCAGTATTTTGTTTGTCGAACATGGTGACGATAGCAAAAGGCATGGCACCCATTTGGAAAGTGTTTACAATGTTTTCCACATTGTTACCATTGTACTTCACAAGGATGTTGTTGTCCTTGGCAGCATTAAAGGCATATTCACCGTCCATTGTTTTTTTGCCACCATTTTCTGCTGTGAAGTGAAAAGTCAAACCATCGTTTTTGTAGTCGCGATAGAAACCGCCCTTCTCTTGGTAGTATGTCAAGCCCTTTAGGGTGTAAGTGCCAAGGGTGAGGTTGCCCATTACGGTGTTATCGAGCGTGTAGGTAGGAATTTCCACATCTACTTTCTGAACATCCTCTTCCATGTATTTGCGCACTTTGTAGGTTACATTGGGATTGGTGTAGTTAAATGCACCACCCACGGTTACAGTGATGGCATTTGTCACGGACTTTACATAATAGCCCTTGATGTCGTAGGTCATGGCAAAGGGCATGGCACCATACATAAAAACAGCCTTTAACCTGTTGGCGGAATTAATTTAGTGCATACTTAATTCTGCCAATGGGCTTGT
>UQQN01000137.1 GCA_900543155.1 uncultured Prevotella sp. | reverse complement strand
GGCAAAAATTACTCCCATCGACATCATCAAGGGTGTCTCAGGTAAGTTTGGTGGCAAGAAGTCGAAAAAATATGGATTTAGCCCACTTACTTAAAGCAAATTAATCATCCTTTTCAGAAGCATCCTTTAATATCTTTTCTTGAATGAAATCGAGAATTTCGGCACGACGGTTTACCAAGATAAAGTGGTTTTCGTCTTCCACAAAGAAAATGTTTGTGTCAACGCCATTTTGCTTCAGTGCGCGATATTGACCAGGCATGAGTTTGGCTGAGTTATCTGCTCCCCCTCCGATAAGGTTTACTTGGCAGGGCACACGGCGTATATTGCTAAGGTTGCACGAGATTGTGGTAAGGCTCTTAAATTCTTTGGCAAGTGCCGAATTCATGGCAGCATGGATGGCTGTTCCGCCATTCGATAAACCCATGAGGTGAATTTGTTGGGGGTCGATGTGGTAGCCCATACGTTTAAGCGTAGGGAGGTAGTATGTAAAAATCTGATCGATGTCGTTTACAGAGAATATGCCATCCAGTCCTCGGGTGCCAATGCTCAAGACGAGGCAGTTGTTTAACGACTTCCAGATGCCTTGATAGAGTTGCCAGTTGCCTAAATAACCATGGCAGAACACAACGAGTGGATAGCTTTTGTCTTCATCGTAGTGTTTGGGTTCGATGATATAAACCGTGCGACTATCTGTGCCCAATGTGGCATTAAAAAGTTGTGGGTATACGCCCGAAATAGGGTTGTCGAGTCCTAAATTGTGATAAGGCTCTAAAAAGTTTTTGCGTCTGCCTTTGTCGAAGTCGTCTTGTGCTTGGTTCATCATGCCGTTTCCGATGCCCATGTATTGTGCAAAAGGTTTGATAAACTTTAAGCCCTTTGTGGTAAAGTTTACGATTTCGGCTTCGGGCAGTAGGGTGTTGAGGACATAGTGAGTTAGGGGAGGGTGTTTGGCGTTACCTTCGTTGTCGAGATAGACCAGTTTTACGCGATCGTTGTTGTGAATTCGGTAGCGAGGCATACCCACCCAAAGACAGATGATGAGTCCTGCCCATATAATTTTTGCCGAATACTTGCGTACGGGCATGGGTATGTGCGCCACGATGTAGCTTTTCCAGATGGCAAACAATATCATCAGTACGATGGTCTTGTAGAACAAAGTTGCAAAGAATAGCCACACTAAGATGAGTGGAATTGAGAAAAAGATTTTTGTTTTCATATTTGTTATTATTTATTTTCGAGGCAAAAGTACGGTTTAAAAAATAGGTTCGCAAAACACGGTGGGCGTCTTGTATGTATTGCTCGGTTTATTGTATAAGTTGTTTGGGAAATGTCGTTATAATGGATAAACCATAATGGGGTGCCCCATTTATCATGCCCTTTATCGATATTAAAAATTCAACAAAATCGTGCAACTTTTTGGGGGATTTTGAACATCCTACCTAACGGGGTAATCCTTAATAATATACCATTTACATTCGTTAACTACGATTTAAGAAAAATCTCAAATGACAAAATAACCGCTAATGTATTGACTATCAATAAGTTAAGTGGTCATTAGTCATTTGTCATTTTTGCTTTCACTCTATATTTGTGTTGCGAGTCTATTTTTTCAAAGAAGGGGAGGTAGGACTATGTACGCTCGTTTTGTGGCGCCTTTACAAAAAAAGTCGTACCTTTACACCCGAAAACATATATTATCCATTAACAATAACCCTAAAGACTATGATTTCTTTGAAAAAGGTTTGTATGATGTTGCTTTGCGCATTGGCGTTGCATGTGACATCTTGGGCGCAGCAAGTGCAAATTTCGCCTGTGCCTCAGTCGGTGACTTGGGGCGAAAAGGCGTTTGCTTCGGCTGACGCAAAATATGCCTTGACGAAAGCCGAAACTACAGATGCTTATGCAGTAGAGTTGCTGCAAAATAAGCTTACGATTGCCGAAGGTGGCATAAATATCACTGTGGGCAAGAAAGGCGAGGCTGCAGTGAGCGCGGTTGAGGCTAACATCCCCGAAACGGCTGAAGGCTATTATCTTAAGGTGGCAGCCGACGGCATTGTTGTGGCTGGTGCAGATGATGCGGGTACGTACTATGGTGTGCAAACCCTTTTGCAGATTTTGGCACAGCCCGAGGTGATGGCGGTTGAAATTAAGGACTATCCTGCTTGTGCACAGCGCGGTGTGATTGAGGGTTTTTATGGTAACCCTTGGAGCGATGCCGACCGTAAGAGTCAGTTCGACTTTTATGGTAAGAATAAAATGAACATTTATGTGTATGGTCCGAAGGACGACCCTTACCATCGTACGAAGTGGCGCGAGAATTATCCTGACGACAAGGCTGCTATTATTCGCGGTTTGGCAGAGGCTGCTAAGAAGAACCATGTGTCGTTTGTATGGTCTATCCACACGGGTGGTTCAATCTCGAATAGTGAGGCTGACTTTAAGGCGGTTGTAAAGAAGTTGGAACACGTTTATTCATTGGGCGTGCGCAACTTCTCGATTTTCTTCGACGACTTTGGCGGTGCAGATGCCGACCTTCAGGTGGCTGAGTGTAACTATGTGTGGGATAACTTTATTATGAAGCACGACGACTTAGATCGTCTTTCAATGTGCCCCACTAAGTATAATGCGGCTTATGCTGGCTGGAACCAAAACGATGCTTATTTGCGCGGTTTGGGCAATGGCTTGCGTAAAGGCATTGAGGTGATGTGGACCGGTGCTGGTGTGGCTGACATGATTAACCAAGGCGACTTGGACTTTTTCAAGACGGCTACCAACGGTATGGCTCCTTTTATTTGGCTTAACTACCCTGTAAACGACTATTGCATTGGTCATATGCTGATGGGTAAGTTCTATGGCAACGATCAAGGCGATAACGCTTTTGGTGGCAAGATGACTGCCTTTACAAGCAACCCTATGGAGTATGCTGAGGCTTCGAAGGTGGCACTTTATGGTGTGGCAGACTATGCGTGGAACATGAAGGATTATAACCCTGAGGCTAACTGGGAACGTGCAATTAAGTATTTGATGCCCAACAATGCTGAGGCTTATCACGTGTTCTGCGAACATAACGTAGACTTGGGTTGGACTGTGCACGGCATGCGTCGCGAAGGCGAAAGTCCTAACTTTAATGTTGATGGCACATTGGCTGAGAAGAAGGCACAGTTCGACTTAATGGTTTCGTCGGCTGATGCACTGCTTGCCGACACTTATAACCCTGCACTCATCACTGAAATCACACCGTGGTTGCAAAAGATGAAGTATATGGGTCAGCGCGGACAGAATATTGTGGAAATGTGGGGTTGCCTTGAAAGTGGCGACACGGCAAAGTTCCTTAAGGATTATCGCGAAATTCAAGCACTCTTGGCTAAGGAAGAAGCGCTCACCTCGCGCGACTTTGCGGGTACGATTAAGATGGCTAAGCCCGTTGTGGCAAGTCAGAAGATTGAACCTTTCTTGAAGCAGCAAGTTAACGAGTTGGTTATTGCCTACAAAGAGCGCTACACTGAGGGTTGGGAGAACTTCCCCGTTCAGGTGCTTGAATCGGGTACTTACTACATTAAGTATAATGGCAAGTATCTTTACGACAAGGATGCTTCAGCCGATCGCACAGGCGACTTCCCCATTTGGGCTGACGAGGTGGACGATGCACAACCGCAGAAGTGTGAATGGAACATTAGCATTGATGCTGAAACGGGTCGTTACAAAATAACCAATGCACAAGATGGTCGTTATCTGAACGAAAATGGGCAGTTCTGGGCTGATAAGACTTTGAATGCTTATAGTGGCGAATGGAATAGCTATAACATCTATCGTGTGAATGGTAAGTATGCTATCCAGGTTCCCTCAAAGGCTAAGAATTATTTCATGGGTGCTAACGACAATCGTATTGTGTTGAAAACAACTCCGTTGAGCAAGGATAAGGATAATACGCCTATTCTTCATGTGAACGATGCCATCTTCGAGATTGTGCCTGTGAAGGGTAACGACGCTGCACATCCTGTGATTGAAAGTGGTAAGAGCTACTATATTAAGAACGCTAATAACGAATACTTTACCACAACTTCGGCACTCACTGCATGGTCGCGTCCTACTTTTAAGGCTAAGGGCGATGTGTTGAATGCACGTAAATTCCAGAAGTGGATTTTCACGATCGACGAAACTACAGGTCGTTGGAAGATTGCTTTCAACAATGATAAGTTTATCGACGAAGAGGGTCGTATTAACAAGAATGTGTATTCTGCTGTTTGGAACTCTGTGATTTTGTGTGAGGTAGGTGGTAAATGGGCTATTCAGAGTGTAACCCCTAATGCTACGGCTCGTACATGGGGTGTGACTGCTGATAACAACATTAACTATGCCAACACTGAATTGAAGGATAGCTACGTGTTTACTATCGCTGAAGTTGAAGCTGACGATTTGGCTACAAGTGTTAGCTCGGCAGTGGTAAATTCTGCAGCGAAAGCTAATGGTCTTTACGACCTCTCGGGTCGCAAGGTGAAGAAGGCGGTTAAGCACGGTGTGTATATCACAGGTGGCAAGAAGATTATTAAGTAATCATTCTTTTATCAATAAAAAAAGTCCCAATCTCTTTTCGGAGGTTGGGATTTTTTGTTGTAAATGGTAGGGTGTTCAAAATTCATGATATTTCGGCAGAGGTTTGCATCCAATAATCGCCCTGAAAGGGCAACAGCACATAGCCCAGGGCAAGCGAAGCGACACCCTGGGT
>UQQN01000136.1 GCA_900543155.1 uncultured Prevotella sp. | reverse complement strand
CGGGGTAACCCATTTAACCATGCTACTTATCGACATCAAAATCCTACAAAACCATACAGAAAAATATTATAGATTTTGAACACTCTACCTAACGGGGTAATCCTTGCGGCTCGGCATAGCAAAACAAAAAAATTCTTTATTTGTTTTGCTATGCGCTCGCCTTGCACTACTCTGCTTCGCGAAGTTAGGCGGCGGCTCGGAAGTAAAAATGAAAGTTTTTGGACTTTCATTTTGTACTTCTCTCGCCTTGCACTAACTTTGAATAACTTAGGCTGCGGCTCGGCACAGCAAAACAAAAAAATTCTTTATTTGTTTTGCTATGCGCTCGCCTTGCACTAACTTTGCACTGGAATGGCTAAGTGCTACTCCGATAATTGCATATATGTTCAGAAAAAAAACAAGAAATTGGTATGTCCCCAAAGGACAAGAACCGACAGATTTCGACAAACGCATACTGAGTTTTCAGAATAAAGGTGAACTCGTGCCTACACGTAAACTAATTAAAACTCCTGAACAAATTGAGGGTATTAAACGCTCGGGTGAAGTGAATACGGGCGTTCTCGATTTGATTGAAAAGGAAATTCATGCAGGTATGAGTACGGCTGACATTGATAAGTTGGTCTATGACTTTACGGTTGCACATGGCGCAATTCCTGCACCACTTAACTATGAGGGTTTCCCAAAGAGTGTGTGTACGAGTATTAACGAGGTGGTGTGCCACGGCATTCCTTCTGAATATGAAATTCTTGAGGAAGGCGACATTATTAATGTGGACGTGAGCACTATTCTTGACGGATACTTTAGCGACGCCTCACGCATGTTTATTATTGGTAAAACTTCGCCCGAAAAAGAAAAATTGGTGCAGGTTACAAAAGAGTGCCTGCAAATTGGGGCTGAAGCTGCTAAACCTTGGGGCTTTGTAGGCAATATTGGTAAAGCAATAGAAAAACATGCTCGCAAGAATGGCTTTAGCGTGGTTCGTGACCTTTGTGGACACGGTGTGGGACTTGAATTTCATGAGGACCCTGAGGTTGACCACTATAATACACACCAACACGGCATGTTGCTTGTGCCGGGTATGGTGTTTACCATTGAACCCATGATTAATATGGGTACACACGAGGTGTTTATTGACGAAGAAGATGGTTGGACCGTAGTGACCGAAGATGAATTGCCCTCGGCTCAATGGGAACATACCTTCTTGATGACTGAACACGGACTGGAAGTGCTTACGCATTAATGGCTCCGCCCACCTATATGCTTTGAGCTAACAAAGAAAAGAAAAAAGATGATTACAATTCTCGCTATAGAATCGAGTTGCGACGATACCTCGGCTGCTGTATTGCGCAATGGTTATTTGTTGAGTAACGTTACGGCAAGCCAAGCTGTGCATAAGGCCTATGGGGGTGTTGTGCCTGAGTTGGCATCGCGTGCGCACCAACAAAACATTGTGCCCGTGGTAGACCAAGCACTGAAACAAGCTGGCGTAAAGAAAGAAGAGTTGTCGGCTATTGCTGTGACTTTAGGTCCTGGACTTATGGGGTCGCTGCTTGTGGGTGTGTCGTTTGCTAAGGGATTGGCCACATCGCTGGGCATTCCTTTTATTGAAGCAAACCACTTGCAAGGTCATATTTTGGCGCACTTTATACAAACGAAGGATGACGAACACAAAATTCCGCCCTACCCCTTCCTTTGCTTATTGGTGAGTGGAGGTAACTCGCAGATTGTAAAGGTTAATGCCTATAACAAACTGGAGATTTTGGGACAGACTATTGACGATGCCGCAGGCGAAGCAATGGATAAGTGCTCTAAGGTGATGGGATTTGGATATCCTGGTGGACCGATTATCGACAAATTGGCTCGACAAGGTAATCCGGACGCTTATAAATTTGCTAAACCGAATATTAGCGGTTTGGATTATAGCTTCTCAGGACTGAAGACTTCGTTCCTTTATTTCTTGCGCGACCAAATTAAAACGAATCCTGACTTTATAGAACAGAATAAGGAGGATTTGGCAGCTTCGTTAGAACGTACGATTGTAGACATTCTGATGAAGAAACTTGATCGGGCTGTGAAAGAAACAGGTATTAAGCATGTAGCACTCTC
The DNA here is from genome assembly GCA_900543155.1 of uncultured Prevotella sp. Taxonomy (GTDB): domain Bacteria; phylum Bacteroidota; class Bacteroidia; order Bacteroidales; family Bacteroidaceae; genus Alloprevotella. Next base: position 2,772 of record UQQN01000136.1, on the reverse strand, counting down.
GGGAGGTGTTTCGGCAAACACGGGATTGCGTAATGCTTTTAAAGAAAGAGCTGAGAAAAAGGGTTGGGATATTTACATTCCTCGCTTCTCATACACAACCGACAATGCGGCTATGATAGCCATTACGGGCTATTTTAAATATCTTGATAAGGACTTCTGTTCTATAGATAAACCCGCATACTCAAGAACTACTCTTTAAGTTTGCCTTTTAGGCGAATAAAAGTAGTGCTCAAAATAAGTAACGTATAAAACGAAAAAATAAAGAAAATGGATTTAGATCTTAAACTGGTTAGTAAGGAAATCAATGAAATTTTGTGGCGCGAGTGCAAAACTCTCTCTACTGCAGAAAGTTGCACCGCAGGCCGCATTGCAAGTGTGATCACCGCAGTGCCTGGTAGCTCAAACTATTATAAAGGTGGTTTGATTTGCTACGCTGACGAGGTAAAAGAAAACCTCCTCAATGTAGACCCCAAGGTTATTGAAGAACAAACTCCCGTTTGCGAGGAGGTTGTACGCCAAATGGTAGTTGGCGCTAACAAGCTCTTTAACACTGACTATGCTGTGGCTATTAGCGGTTATGCAGGTCCTGGTGGTCCTGACGGCGGCAAGTCTGGCGTAATTGTGGGTACTATCTGGATTGCCGTAGGTAATGCCGACCGCATTGAAACTCGCATGATTGAAGAAGATAATGGTCGCGACAAGAACTTGGCTTCTGCCACTTCGGCTGCTATGCACATGTTGCTCGACTTTATCAAAGGCGAAGAAAACGACGAAATCATTGGATAAAAATCCACTGAAATAAACGAAAATAAAGTTTTTTGCACCAAAAAAGTAAAAAAACGGTGCAAAAACTTTGGTGTAAATCAAAAAGTTTGTACTTTTGCACCTCGTAAACGGGACCGCACGTCTTGACAGATGGTTAATTTAAGGACACCACCCCAAGATTACGCAACAACAAAGCCTGAAACCCAAGCTGAAAAGGAATAACGTGCAATAACGCCCAACATCTTATCACACAACAAGAAACAAAGCGAAAGCAATGTCTAAGATTTGTCAAATTACAGGAAAGAAGGCCATGATTGGCAACAACGTTTCTCACTCGAAGCGTCGCACTAAGCGCTCGTTTGATGTAAACTTGTTTACTAAGAAGTTCTACTATGTTGAACAGGACTGCTGGATCAGCCTCCGCATTAGCGCCGCAGGTCTGCGCCTCATCAACAAAGTCGGCTTGGACGCCGCTCTTAATAGCGCCGTAGCCAAGGGATATTGCGATTGGAAAAATATTAAAGTAATCGGCTAAAACGTAGAAAACAATGGCTGGAAAGAAAGCTAAAGGCAACCGCGTTCAGGTTATCCTCGAATGCACTGAAATGAAGGAAAGCGGACTTCCCGGAACTTCTCGTTACATCACGACGAAGAACCGCAAAAACACTCCCGAACGTTTGGAGTTGAAGAAGTACAACCCCATTCTCCGCAGAATGACCATCCACAAAGAAATTAAATAAACCACAGTAAACCATGGCAAAGAAAACAGTCGCAACGCTCCAGGAAGGTAAGACCGACGGACGTTCATATACCAAGGTAATCAAGATGGTAAAGAGCCCCAAAACTGGTGCTTATATCTTTGACGAACAGATGGTTCCTAACGAAGCCGTTAAGGACTTCTTCAAGAACTAATTTGTGTTCTCCATCTTAATGTAGCAAATAAGTTCCTAGTGGAACAAATGCAACATACGGCCATCGACTTTTTAGTTGATGGCCTTTTTTTATTTGCTTTAAACCTAACTTGAAAAAACTGTAAATCTTTATCCAAAACCAACATGCTTAAAATTCTTTGTCTGAAAGGGGGCATCGGTAATCAAATTTTTGAGTACTGCCAGTTCCAACAACTTATTGACCAACATCACACTTGTTTTCTGCACTATGATGCTAGAAGACTGAAGCAGCATAATAGCCAACGCATTGACCAGGTGTTTCACATTACCCTACCTCACGAACCTTTTTGGGTTAAAATGTATGTGCTTTTGCTCAAAGTGTTTAGACGCTTTGGGGTGTTTACACTTCTTTATGATGATGAGAGGGAAAACTGTACTTTGATTGATGATTATTGCCAAAACAAAAGTGCGATTGTCAATGCACGAGATATTTTGACCTTTAAGACTGAGGCATTGACAAACGAGGCTAAAAATTTGAAAATCGGGATTGAGAAAGTGCCCCACCCTGTGGCATTGCATGTGCGCAGAGGCGATTACTTGCACCCAAGTAATGCTGCAAACTTTGGCACATGTGGCATGGAGTATTACACTACTGCCATGGAACTGATTCACTCTAAGCACCCTGATGCACAATTCTATATTTTTTCGGACGACACGGAATGGTGCGCACAGCAGTCGGCTTTTAAAGATTGCAAGATTGTGCAACTTAATCATACTGCAGACTACGTCAGTATGTATCTTATGACTTTGTGCAAGAGCCACATTATAGCGAACTCTACTTTTAGCTTTTGGGGTGCCTTTCTAAGTCCATATCTTGATGGCATAAATATTTATCCCGCACAATGGTTTGCCAATAAAGATTGGAATAAGCCGGACTTTCTACCCGAAAGTTGGATTGCGATTTAAAGGGTTACTCAATATTTTCTAAAACTCTGATGATTTTCCATAGCAAATGCAGAACGAAAGCATTGTCGATTGCAGAAAAATATGTATCCTAAACACTAGGGTGTTCAAAATCCATAATATTTTTCTGCACTATTTCATCGGATTTTTGACG
>UQQN01000135.1 GCA_900543155.1 uncultured Prevotella sp. | reverse complement strand
AAGTTGCGAGTTTTGATTTATATTGAAGGTGTTTTTTTGCTTTTGACACACCCTCTTTTATTTTACAAGGATTTCTTTTCCTTTTCCAAGTCTTTTACTTCTTACTAATTCTCAACTTATAGCTCAAAGGTTGGTTGGGGACGCGGTAGATGGGGAGGGTGTCTACATCCTGACCACATGAGGCGTTACCAATACCACGTAACCAAGCATCTAAGTGAAGAACGGTAGCAGCGTTAGGCGTAAGTTCCCAATAATGCTGGGCATTCATTAATTCGATGTCAGTATAAGGCAATGCAGAGAAGTTTACCTTACCCTCGGTTTCTATCTTCACGCCAAAACCTGTTTTGTCGGTAAGCACCAATTCACGAAGTGCCTCGCGGTTACCTGTGCTCTGAGGTTTCATGTTAGGTTCTACCATACCCTGAGTGGTTGTGGCGTAACGACCTACTACCACACCGTCACGACGGTCGCAAGCATTCTCCCAAGGACCAAGGGCATAATAGTTTACACGTGAGAGTGCAGAATCAAGCATACATACCAAACCTGCGCGACGCAGATTGCCTGAGTGAGGTACGAACTTCGCATCGACATCCACAATGCCTTGTGCATAAATGGTATAGTTAATTTCAGTGTCGCAAATAGAACCCTTGCGCACGGTCTTAACTACGGTATTGCCATTTACGGTTTCTACCTTCAAGCTGCCCTTTTCTTGCAAACCATTGGCTGTGTTGCCAAAACGGTCGTTCTCAATCCAACGATGGTTGCTGTATTCAAAACCTTGGCCACCCTGAATGATGTTACGTCCATCAAGCGCCAAAGCTGTGAGACGAGCTGTTTCGTTGTCGAAGGTAAGTTGCACACGCTCATTGCCAATAATTGTTTGGTCGAGTGAGAGAGTTTGCAACATTTCGGGAGCCTTTGCATCTGCTTTCACAGCACCCAACTTGCCACGTTCTACGAGTTGATATTGCTTAAGAGCCACCTCATGTCCTGCAGCAGCATAGTTCTGTGCTTTGCGGAACACTACATGCAAGGTGAGCAACACCTCGTTACCCAATTTTTCAGCCTTTGCAAGGTCTGCCTTAGCCAACTTCAAAGTAAGGGTTGTGCTATCGGCAGGAGCCACAGCAGGCAATTTTATCGTCTTGGTGCTTACCACATTGCCATTCTTCACCACCTCGTAAACAAGGTTCATGTCTTGCAAGTTTTGGAAAGCATACGCATTGCGCAAAGTAACTTGCGCTGTATTTTTTGCTTTGTCAATGCTATTAAGTGTAAACTTCACAAACTGATGTGCAGCTTTCACTTCCTTAAGTTTAGCAGTTTCTTGACGCAAGCCATTTATCACACCATTGCAACAGAAGTTGCCTTGGTGAGGTCCTGGGTAGTCATAGCCCGTGGTTAGGCGATAGATGCCTTGCTTCATGAGCTGTGGGTTGTAGATAGATTGGTCTACCCAGTCCCAAATGCAACCACCAATGGTTGCATTAGAGTTTTCCATTACGTCCCAATATTCGCTCAAGTTACCAATGGCATTACCCATGGCGTGTGCATATTCGCAGAGGAACATAGGTTTGTCAAGGTTCGATGTGTTTTGGTGCATCCAGTTCATGCCCGGATACATTTTAGAGTAGAAGTCTGAGTAACGTTCGCCACCATAAGGCAAGCTAATACGAGTGCCTTCGTAGTGTACAGGACGTGAGTCGAGCGCCTTAGCAGCCTCATAGCAATCTTTAAAGTTGGCACCTGCGCCAGCTTCATTACCAAGGCTCCACATCACAATCGAAGCATGGTTACGGTCGCGAAGCACCATACGATCGATACGGTCTACAAAAGCAGGAATCCAACTCTTACGGTCAGAGATGCTCTGGTTGGCGTGGTCTTCGAGGTCTGCTTCGTCCACGGTGTAAAGTCCGTAGTAGTCGTACATGGCATACATGCGAGCGTCGTTAGGATAGTGCGAAGTACGAATGGTATTGATGTTATTTTGTTTCATCAATGTCACATCACGTAACATCTCATCAATGGTTACTGCACGACCATGCTTAGCCGAAGTGTCATGACGATTCACCCCCTTCAAGAACACACGTTGGTTGTTTACATAAAGCAAAGAGTTTTTAATTTCTACTTTACGCAAGCCCACCTTTGTGCTAAATGCCATTTCGTCGGCACCTTGTTCGTTTTGCTGAATGATGCGTAAGGTATAAAGGTTGGGCAATTCGGCACTCCACAATGCAGCATTCGCCACATCAAAGTTTACATTTGCCTTAACCTCTGCCCCACTTACTTGCAAATTTACGCGCTTTTCTTGTACCTCAGTTCCCTTCGGGTCAAAGAGTTTTGCCACGAGCGTTTTACTACCACTCAATTTGTCGCGATTATCCAACGTAAGCGCTACATTTACTTTTGCCGAGGCTATGTTGTTCGCATCAAATTGAATATCTGTAGTCACATAATGGTCGCGCACAGCTACGCGCGGAGTGTTATAGAGGTATACTTCGCGGAAAATACCGCTCATGCGGAACATATCTTGGCATTCTAAGTACGAGCCATCACTCCAACGGAACACCTGCACAGCTAAACGGTTTTCTTGTCCCTTTTTCAAGTACTTGGTCACATCAAACTCGGTCACATTGTTTGAACCTTGTGTGTAACCCACATACTGTCCGTTGATCCATACAAAGGCGGCAGAATAAATACCTCCGAAATGAATAAAGGTGCGACGACCCTCCCAATTATCGGGCACACTAAAGGTGCGCACGTATGAACCTACGGGGTTAATGCCATAGTTCTTACCCCCATCATTAAAGCCCGGACGTGCTTTGATAAAAGGAGGTGTATTTGCATGTGGATATTCCACATTGCAATAAAGGGGTTTGTCATATCCCTGCATTTCCCAGTTTGAAGGAACAGGGATATTATCCCAAGCACTCACATCATAGTCTGCCTTGAAAAAGTCGAGCGGACGTTGTGAAGGCTCTGGCACAAAATGGAACTTCCAAGTACCATTGAGCGAGAGGTAACGCGCTGTTTTCGGTGCCGTCCACGGGGTATTATAATAATCCTTGTCTGCCAACATTTCTTGCTCACTGTTATAGGGCAAATAAGTGGCAACACCTTTTTCTTTGTTTTCGGCAAACACGGTTTCGTCTTCCCAATAAGGTGACTTAATTTTGGGTTTTTCTACCTGTTCAAAGGTAACCCATGCCGACTGATCTTTTACATTGTAGGCTACCAACGTCAGCTGGCCATCCTTCAAGGCATACATTTTAGCAGCCTTTTCTTTGTTACCAGCCGAGCGAATAATGTAAGTGCCCACATGACCCGCTACAGGTTCAAAGAGGAACTGTGCATTATTCCACACCCCTTCTTCAGCAGGCCATTGCAACACATAGTCAATGCCTTGGTTGCCACCGCCATCGTCAAAGTTTTGTGTATAGAAAGCATTGCCTACCACACGACGATTTAGGTCAATCATCTTCACGTTCCAATACTGTCCACGATTCATCTTGTCTACCTTCTCGGCAACAATATGGGCATTATTCTCGCCCGAATCGCCATTACCCAAAACTAAGTCGGGCTGTTTAGCCGAACGAATGCGATAGGTAAGGTCTGCATCAAAACCTGAGTGAGCAGCTTGTTCTATGCTAAATTGTGCAGCCTTATTGCCAGCCGCCTTACTTTTGTTAATAAGCACCAACTTGTTGCCTTGCACAGCAGCTGCCATGTTTGGACGGTTGGTAGGAATCAAGTTCAAAAACTTGCCATCTGCCACAACCTTCCACAACTGTGCTTCGTCCGAACCATTGTTCTCGCCCATTTCGAGTGCATTCCCTTCGGTGCGCACAGCCTGATTCACAAATGGATTGATAAAACGCCATGAACCCGACAAGTCGGTCACAGTAAAGTGTTGGTTGGGGGCATCAACATTGAGTTTCTCAAGCGAAATGTTGCCTTGTTTGTCAAAACCAACCACCTGTCCTTTCACTGCCGAAACAATGTGATAGAGCACACCTGGAGCATACTTCTGCGCATTTGCGCCCAAAGTCCCCAAACAGAGCATTACCACCAATGTCAAAAGGCAATAAAGTGAATGTCTTTTTTTCATAAAGTGTTTTTTATATATTGTTTATTTTGTTTTTCGAGAGTTGGTTGGATTTGGTTTTATGCACTCGGTCATGTGAAATGCAAACCCAAAATCCATTTTGTGTACAAAGATACTTAGGTTTATGCTTGCAAACAAAAAAGTGTACAAGAAAATTGCATCTTGCCAGAATCGTTAGATTTTAGAGTTTGATATTTTTCACATATAAGATAAATTCCATCTGCTTTTCATACGGTACTTTTTCCTACAACAAGCCTTCGGAATGATATCGGTATGCCTTCGGAATGATATCGGCATGCCTTAGGCATTTCAACCCTCAAAAAAATTAAGAGAAATGTAAATATTTTCCAAAAAAATATAGCTAAATGGGATTCAAAAAATTAGGAATGCTTTCTATGCGCAAAAAGGACAAATAGGCATAAAATTAGAAAAACAATTTGCTCTGATAAACGACAAAATATCCGTATAAAGGTTCGTTAACGCCAAATTAAGAAATGTTTCAAATGACAAAATGACAGCCAACTTCTTGATTATCAAGAAGTTGAACTGTCATTTGTCACTTGTCACTTTTTATATGTACCTATGTAGCGCGGATAGAAGGCGTTTTTCTACAAAAATAGACGAACGGTATTGTTTTCGCGACGAATATTAAATTTTCGTTTACAAACCAACATTGCCATATTCATGGGGCTTGCATATTGTTTAGTGGGGGTATGATAAGCAACTTGCGATATGCTTGTCCTATGAAAACGGCTGTTCGCCTAGGTCCAATCTCACCCATAACAGGGTGACCC
>UQQN01000134.1 GCA_900543155.1 uncultured Prevotella sp. | reverse complement strand
CGTCGGTTTTTAAGATGATTTTTGACTACAGACAGAGAATATTTCCTAATAAAAAGCTTCCTTATCAAGGTTAAAAACCGTGCAGAAAAAAATCATGGATTTTGAACACCCTACCTAATGGGGTGACCCATTTATCCATGTAATTTATCGACGTCAAAAATCCGATAAAATCGCGCAGAAAAATATTATGGATTTTGAACATCCCACCTAACGGGGTGAGGCTGGCACGTGAAAATCTTGATAAATCTATCAAATATCATGCAGAAAAAACTATGGATTTTGAACGCCCTACCCAACAGGATAACCCATTTAACCATGCCCCTTATTAATGAAAGAACCGATAAATCCTTATCAATACCATTCGCCATCATCAGTTGAGCTATTGTTAGAGCCGGCACCATTGTTTATGCGTTCTAACTGTTCGGGCGTGTATTCGTCCTCATAATGTTGCTCAATCGGAGCTGACTCTATGGGTTGACTTTCGGGAATTTGCAATGGCGCAAAAGTCTTGTCATAGAACTTCTGATAGTCGTTAATGCTAAACACCGAACCAATAAGGTCGTGATTGTCTTTCGACACAAGCATCACGCGTCCACGCTTTAAATACGGCTGCAAATCCTTCGCTTTAAATAAGCGCTGGGCATAAGCATGCACCTCGTCGAAAGAGTTAAAGCCCGACACCACAAATTGGTTCAAGCCCTTGTCACTCTGCACCGTCATGTCGAAACCACGCACCACAAACGTAGTAAAGTTAAAGTGCGCCATTTCATAGAGTAACTTGTTGGTGTCAATCGAGTCGGTGGCATAAGCCAACACAAATAAATAAGGTGCATTACGCTCTGCCGAGAACTGCTTTTTCTTTGCAGCCTCATCTGCAGCCTCATCCGCGTCAGCCGTACGTCGGTCCCAAAGCGAACTCAAGTCGAACATTCCCGTACCGATTTCTCGTCCACTTTCTAATCCCTTCACAATCATACCCGCCATTGCACTCACATCGCTTTCGGGATATTTTTGCAACAACTCGCGCAGTTCCTCAATCAGTTCTTTGGTAGTTGCCGTGTTCAGTCGCGAAAGGACATGCACCAACATAAACTTCGGACGATTCAGTCCGTCAGGATATTCGTTTGTCGATTTAGCAAAGTTAGCCTCCACCGTCTGCGCATCTCGTTTTCGATATGCCTGATAAGTGGCAGTATAGAGCGAATCTTCAATTTCGCGTCCAAAGCGTGCTTTATATTCAAATTCGGGGTCGTTGATAAGTCGTGTGCGCTCATCTTCGGCAAAATAAGTAGCCATTTTATTACGCATTTCTTCCGCCTTATCCTTTCTTCCCCACCGCGAATAGAGCAAGAATAGCTGATAATACGCATCAGCCAACTGGTCGCACTTAGGATATTGCGTCACCACACGTTCTAAGGTATTTGCAGCCAGTGCAAAATCCTCCAAGTCATCTTTTTCAATTACCCCCGCGTTATATAATCCGTCGGTAATAATTGCGTCCGATGCCACACGTGCCTCTTCCGTAAATGGAATTTGCTTTAAATAATATTCGCGTTGGTGTGGGTCGTTTTGCAAGGAGTCAGTACCCTCTGCTGCCACGTCCGTTGAGTCGGCAATGGCATTGAGCGAATCGCGTGCAGCCTGCAACGAATCGTCAGCTTCATAGTCAAAGCCCTCGTGATCATCCATCTGCACCACCGTACGATTTGAGCGGCGCCAATCATCCTCGTTCTTGCGTTTTCCCCAAATTTGGGCAAACTGTTGTTTACCTTGCATCACCAGCATGGGGTTATAAAAATACCATGCCTTATTGCCTTGCACGTTTTGCGATACATTCGCTTTGTTAAAGCCCGAGTGGTTGCCCTCTTGTCCGTTTTTGTCCATACGTGCTTGGGCAGCCGAGTCCTTACGTGCTTTCAGTTCCTCAGCCTCTTTCTTTTTTAGAGCCACAATCACACGGTCGATAGCCGCATTACGGTCCTTCTCGCTCATGCGAGCCAAGGTTTGCAAGCTATCTTGCAACTGCACAGCCGAGGTAAAAGGCACCAACTTATCGAGCACTGCCGAGCGTCGCACCACGTCCTCATAGTCGGGACGTTCTTTATCGAGCATCCCCACAGCCTCCGTATAGCACGACTGTGCCTTGTCAAAACGATGTTGTGCCCAATACACCTCGCCCAATCTAAGCAACAGTACCCCTTTTTCTAAGCCATTTCGCGTACTCAATTCGCGTCCCTTTTCATACGCTGAAATAGCCGCAGCGGTGTCAGTCTGTGCCATGTGTATATTGCCAATGGCGTAATACACTTGGTCCAGATAGTTTTTATTATTGTCTGAACGCGCCATGCGTTTCAGTTTACCAATCATTTTGTTGCCCATGCCACGCTGCCCTGCCATTGTTTCGGTTTGCAGAATGCGTGCATTGAATGCCAATTCAAAGGGCGGACTTTTTTTCAAGCACTTTTGCAAAGCCTTATAAGCCTCTTTGGGTTGATTTTGTTGGTGATAGATTTGTCCCAACAAATAGTATAGGCGTGCCTGCTTAAAATCTCCTTTTGCACTGCGTGCTGCGCGTTGCAAATAAGGTATTGCCTCGGCATAGCGCTCTTGTCCCAATAACAAAGCAGCCTGTGTCGCATCTGCCTCTTGCTTGGTGCGTGTGTTCATGGTGTCGCGTCGCATACGTTTCAATGCGTCGTCGGCATCATAATACCATTTTTCAAGCACATAGCAACGTGCCATCCACTGTCGTGCCTCGTTTGCCACCACAGGTTCGGCAGCATACAAACGTGTGATGTACGAGAAAGTGGCAGCAGCCTCTAAAAAGTCTCCTTTCTGAAATTGTGCACGTCCCATCATGAGCCACGCATTTTTCAAGAAGGGGTTATACTCCTTGCGTTGCAAGTATGCCTTTGTTTTGGCATTCTTTTGTTTGCCTGCATTCACCACAGGACGACGTTTTATGCTATGCAGCGAAATCGCTTTTTGACATTTGGTAATGGCGGTTTCATAGTTGCCTTTACCGGTGTTTTGCGATGCTTTATTACCCACCAAAAACACGGGCAACATTTTTGTATAGTCGTCCTTGTGTATGTTTTCTTTTGCCTTGTCTCCTTCGATGTAGGCTTGCGAGGCGTTAAAGTACACGTTATAGCGTGTGTTGAACGATTGCCAAAAACGCGACATCGCCGTGTTCTTTTTTGTGGAACACGACGCAAAGGCTAACATTGTGAGCAGCGCAATGGGCAATATGTGTATGGTTCGTTTCAAAGATTTTTGAAAAGAAGTTTTTTTGTTTTGGAGTAATAGGGAGAGAGTTTGGGGGAGGAGTTTGTCGGTGAGAATGCACGCCCTGAAAGGGCAACAGCACCTAACCCAGGGCAACACCCTGGGGCATACCCTTATCTATTTCAAGAAACTCGCACGTAGGCTTTTTATTGTGCGACAAAGCAAATAAATGCTGATGCTCACCACAATAATCGAGGCACCTCCTGGCACATCTGCTACATACGACAGCAGCAGACCACCTATACATGCCACATACGCCACAAGGGCTGAGAGCCACACCATGCGGTTATAGGTTTTTACAAAGAGCGAAGCCGTCATTTGTGGCACACTGAGCAACGACACCACCATTACGATGCCTACCATGTGCAAACATCCCACTATGGTCAGGGCTGTGAGCACCGTCATCATGGATTCTAACCACCCCACGGGCAGTCCTTGTGTTCGTGCAAAGTCTCTGTCGGCTGCCACACTTATTATGGCACGACGCAACAGGATGTAACTCACTGATGCTACAAAGGTCAATGCCCCGAGCAACCATAAGTCGGTATGCGAAATGCTCAATATGTCGCCAAACAAATAGGCGGGTAAGTCGGTCATAAAACCTGGTGCCATATACGCAAAGAGTATGCCTACTGCCATACCTAATGTCCAAAGCATGGCTATGGCGGAGTCTTCGCGCACATTGCGTTTTCCTCCTAACCATTTTATGCCAAAGCCCGACAATACGGCAAAGGCTGCCGCTCCTATTAGGGGCGAAAATCCAAAATATGCCCCCATGCCTACTCCGCCTAACGAAGCATGTGCCATGCCTCCCCCCGCAATTACTGTGCGGCGAGTCACCATGTAGGTGCCTATAATGGCGCAGAGCACCGAAGCAAGCAAGGCACCTGCTAATGCGTTTTGAAAAAACTGATATTGTAGCAATTTGGGGAGGGAGTTAGAGGGAGTTAGTAGAAGTTAGGAAGGAGTTAGTTAGGAGGAAGTTAGAGGGAGTTAGAGAGGAAGTTAGGGGAAGGAATTAGAAGACGTTCTTACATTCCCCTTTTACCTCACCCCTCCATCAGCATAATAGCCTCGTCCTTCAAATCGTCGGGCAAGTTTATGCCACGCAAGTTGAGAGAGCGCAACCAATCTTGCACCTCGTCGGGACGCATCGTGGTCATCACTTCTTCAAATTGGGCAACCTCTTCGGGCGTGTATTGGTCTGAAGGGCGATCTCTGAAAGCATCGAGTTCTTCGTCGTCAAAATATTCCACGTCCTTACCTGCAGCAGCCAATAGTTGGTCTTTTTCGCATACGGCGTGTTTACCACAGCATCCCTCAGGACGCTTTCTTATTTTGGGCATTTCGTCTATCTCGCCACGTTCAAGTTGTTTCTTGAGTTCGCGATTTCGGATATATCCTGCTACACCAGCCACAACGCCCAAGGCTATGAGCAGTAAAATTAGTTGGAACAAAAGGTTTTAAGTATTAAGTGTTAAGTAATATTTTAAGTATTAAGTATTAAGTGTTACAAACTATGTGAAGCGTGATGTATAAGCCTTCGATAGTTTGTAATACTTACTAAAGTTTCGGATTTAGTTGCAAACGGGCTGAAAGCCCAATGAGCACATAGCCCAGGGCAAGCGAAGCGACACCCTGGGTCAAAGCACGTTCGTTA
>UQQN01000133.1 GCA_900543155.1 uncultured Prevotella sp. | reverse complement strand
TAGGTTGGATGTTTTTCTGCTCTTTACTTTTTAGAATACTATCTCGAACTCGCGTTTTAAGGAGTATAAAAAGTACGTCACTTATGCTATATTTCAACAAAATTCATCACCAATACTACATTTTTTGCCTTTGGGCTAAAAAATTAATAAGTTTTGCACTTTTATCGGGTTGCAAATATACAAAAACAAAATCACCCCCCCCAATTCTTTGACGCTATTTTTTAACAGAATATGTTGTAAAACATATTTTTAAAGTCTATTTACGTCGTAGAACATAAAAATCAATGCCTTTTCTTCAAAAGCCACACGAGAAGGTTTTTGAGGAAGATTTTATTTTACCCAACAAAAAGTGGACACAATCTGCAAAAAAACAGACTGTGTCCACGTAAAAAATGTGATTCGTTCGTTACGAAAACGAAAGAGAATTATTCAGCAATAAGTGAGAACTCAGCACCTGAGGCAAAGTCCTGGCCATTCTGCTCGTTGAGCGCACGGAAACGGATGTAACGTGCCTTTACAGGCTTGTTGAACATCACACGCTTGAGCTCTGCATTTGCAGCGAATGTGCCCTTGCAGATGGGTTCACCCCAGTTCTTACCATCCTGGCTTACGTAGATTTCGTAATCCTTAACCCAGCCGTTGTTACCACTCTGACGGGGCAAGATGGTGAAGCCCTTCATCAACTTAGGTTCAGCAGCGTCGAAGTCTACCCAGTGAGGATATTTAGCAAGTGTGATAGAGTACATGGTGTGCCACATAGTAGCAGGGTCACCATCTACCATATTGGCAGCACTACCGCTTCCAGGTTCCTCAGACGAAGCAAAGAGTACCTGAAGAGGTACACTCTCAATCTTGTCATACTTCATGGTAGTGGTCATCAAAGGATTGTCCTTATACCATGTAGTGATGGTACCACCTGCACGAAGATCGATAGGAGCTGTGTAAGCAACACCCTTCTTCTTGCCATTGAGGGCATACATAATGGTGCGGTTCTTAGCAGGTGAGCTAAGTGTTACCTTACCTGTACGGCTATGTTCGATGCTAATAGGTTGTTCGCCCGAAGGAGTGACCTTAGCAACCTGAGCAGCAGTTTTGCCTGCAGCTACAGGACGAATTACAAAGCCAAAGTTGTAGTTGGTGCTACGTGCTTGGTCCTCAACAAACGGACCACCCTGACCACAGCTTGCACCACCCAAACCTGTTACCTTGGCATCGAGGTGGAGGTAAGTGCCATCGCTCTTAGGCAACTGATAGATGTGGGCAGCCTCAGTAATCTGTTGCTGACTCCAGGGGAGTGCAGAAGCAGACATTACGCTGTCGGCAACAAAGGCTACACTTGCACCCTTGCCATCGCTGAGGGCACACCAACGCACTTCTTCGCGGTTACCCATTGACTGAGGTTTGGGCAAAATGATATCTTGCTTACCTACTTCGCCTTGGTGCAACTCAATGAACTGACCAGTCTTGCGGTCAGCATAGTTGTTGACAGGACCACGTCCATAATACTGGAATTGGTTGAACTCCTTGGGCAACTTCATTGAATAACCAATGCGGGGGAGCACTACGTTGTTGCGGTTGGCTGAAATAGCGCTCTGCAACTCTACAGAACCATCGGGATAGATGGTGTAGATTTGGTTGGTAGTGAACTTAAAGTCGTCGGCAGTAAGCGCATGCTTACCCTTTTCGAAGGTGTAAACAGTCTCGGGGTTACGGTCGTGGTCGGTATATACCTGCTGACAACCTTCGCTACCTTGGCTCTCGATTGTGAGGCTTACCTGTACCACACCATCCTTAGTCTTAACCACGGTAGGTGTGCTAATTACACGGTGCTGCAAGTCGTAAAGACCATTCTTGAACCATGCATTGTGGTAGCCAATACCTGCGTCGTTGTCGGTAGGTGCACGGAAAGCGTCGAGCTTAGGACCATTGCCTTCGCTGATGATTTGCTTACCACCATACACAAGGTTGGTAATAGCACCAGTAGTGAGGTCGATATTCACTTCGTAACCTTGACCCTTCACATCGACAGACTTATTAGTCTTAGTCATGCTCACGGGCGAGTTCGTAGCAGCCACAGTCTTCACGGCAGGAGCCTTAACGTCGGCACCCTTCACACGGAGCTGCTCTTCCATCTGTACATAGCCCTTCTTAGCCCAAGGCATATCCTTGCCCTGAAGGAACTGTACCTTTACGAAATATTCGCTATTGGGGTCGAGGTTTGCGTAGTTATAGTCTAACGTATATTCTTGACGTTCGCGCGGACCAAGGATGTTCTTGGCGCCCATAAGCGACTTATCCTTTTCTACGCATACACCGTCCTTCCAGAGCGACCATACGATTTGGTAACCCTTGAGGGGTTCAAAGTAGTTCTTATTGAAGATTTCAATGCGTCCGTGCTTAAGGTCTACTGCCTTAACACCTACGTTTTGATAAACCTTCTTCACCTCAAAATACTGAGCCTTGGGCGAGAGGTCGGGACGCATCACACCATTCATACAGAACATACCATCGTTGGGCTTATTGTCCATGCCAAAGTCACCACCATAGCCCCAGAACTTCTGTCCTGTTTTGGGGTCAGTGCCTTCCATAGCTTGGTCTACCCAGTCCCAAATAGCACCACCCATAAAGAAGTTGGTACTTTCAATAGCATTCCAGTAGTCAACCAAGTTACCAATGGCATTACCCATTGAGTGGGCATATTCTGAGATGTGGTAGGGGTACTTCATGTTGTAGTTACCCTTTACGGCACCCTGTACCCATGCGATTGAGGGATATTGGTTCGAACCCATGTCCACGATATCGTTGTTACGCTCGTATTGCACGGGACGGCTCTGGTCGTACTGCTTGATGGCAGCATAGCAATCTTTGAAAGTATCGCCAGGACCTGCCTCGTTACCCAAACTCCAAATTACTACAGAGGGGTGGTTCACGGTGGCGTGTACCATCTCCATGTTGCGAGCTACGTGTGCATTGCGGAACTCGGGTACGTGCGAAAGACTTTCCTTGCCATAATAGTACTCATGGCTCTCGAGGTTTGCCTCATCTTCAAGGTAGATACCATACTTGTCGCAGAGGTAGTACCAGTAAGGTGCATCAGGATAGTGTGAGTTGCGCACGTGGTTGATGTTGCCACGCTTCATCAAGAACACTTCCTTCTCCATCTGTTCGCGGCTGATGGTATGACCTGTCTGCGGATTGTTTTCATGACGGTTCACACCCTTGAATTTAATGTTCTTGCCGTTGAGGAAGTAGTAACGTCCTGCCAAGCCAAATTCGTCTTGGTTAGCAGGTGTATCTTTAATTTCGATTTTGCGGAAACCCACATTGGTTGAGAAGGTTTCTACCACTTTACCCTTTTTGTCCTTGAGTTCACCCACAAGTGTGTAACGATGGGGAGCTTCAGCACTCCAAGGCTTAATGATGTGGCCAGCCTTAAGGGTAACCTTAGCTGTGAGTTCGCCATTCTTACCCACTTCGCCTACTTGTGCAGTAGCTGATACACCAGGAACGAGGGTATTCTCGTCGCTATAGAGCTTGTTCTCGTAGAGCGAGTAGCTAATGGTGTAACCCTTTGCAGCCTTAGTGGTGAGGTTACGTACCTCGGCACTGATATGGAGCGAAGCATCAGTGTAAGTAGCATCGTAATCGGGGATAGCCTTAATATCGCGCACCTGCACCTTGGGCTTAGCAGTAAGTGCTACGCTACGGAAGATACCAGGAAGGCGGAACATATCTTGGCTTTCGAGGAACGAACCATCGCTGTGACGATAAACTTCTACAGCAATCACATTCTCGCCCTTCTTATTCAAATAGGGAGTAATGTCGAACTGAGCCAAGTTACGCGAGTTCTTTGAGAAACCAACATACTTGCCGTTGATGTAGAGATAGAAGAAAGAGTCTACACCATCAAAGTTTACATAGATTTCCTTGCCATCCCATGAGGCAGGAATAGTAAATGTGCGACGGTATGAGCCTACCTCATTGCGGTTTTTATAGCTCATCCAATTCTGAGGCGGTGTACGCATTACGCCACCCTTCCAGTCACCTTGACGCACTTGGTGTTGGAAGATGACACGCTGGTTCGAGTAGAGCGGTTCGCCATACTTAAAGGTGCCATCAGCCTGTTTGCCTGCCATATTCCACGACATGGGCACAGTAATTTTGTCCCAAGCGCTGGCATTGAAGTCAGTTTTGTAAAAATCTTTGGGGCGTTCATCGGGATTTTTAGCCCAATGGAATTGCCATTGTCCGTCAAGGCTCTGCCAAAGTGAACTGTTCTCGGGCAACACCTTACGTGCTTGGTCCACATTCTCGAACGAGAAGAACCATGCGTGGGGTTGCTGCTTGTTGTAAGCTACTGAGTCGGGGCTTTGCCACTCCCATCCTGTGGGTGCGGGCATCTGTCCGTAGTAGAAACCTCCGAGCGGCGTGATTTGTGCCCACATAGGAGCAGACATCAACGCGGCAAGAAGTGTCATGGTTGATTTGCGCATACTGTATAGATGAGTAAATGTTTTGTTTTTCAAATTTTGGGGGTAAATGCGAACTGCATTGCTTCGGGGGCAGTCGATAATGCACTGAGGTGCCGCCGATAATGCACGCCCTGAAAGGGCAAAAGCACCTAGCCCAGGGCAATTATTGCCTACATGCCTGTTGCCTTGCAAAGATTGTGCAAGGTGAGTGCAATGAAGTTTACTTCAATTGCCGAACCGTAGCCAATTTTATGCAAAGATACGCATTAACAATGAATAAATGCCTTGATACAAACGAAAAAAACGCTCGACAATCAAAAAAGATTATCGAGCGTTGATGTACCCAGAGCCGGGGTCGAACCGGCACGGGTTGCCCCACTGGTGTTTGAGACCAGCGCGTCTACCGATTCCGCCATCTGGGCTGCTTGCTTCCCCCTTAGGGGCTTAAAGCGGTGCAAAGATAGAGAGTTTTGTTGATTCCACCAAATTATTTGGCAAAAAAAACGAGAATATAAGGCTTTTTTTTGAAATCAAGTAATAAGTAAGAAGATTCACCCATTAGGTAGGGTGTTCAAAATTCGTGAATTTTTCTGCACGATTTTAGATATTTGCAGCTTCGCTGCTTGTTTTTGTGAACATTAATTGTCATTAATTCGGGGACA
>UQQN01000132.1 GCA_900543155.1 uncultured Prevotella sp. | reverse complement strand
TTATCTCACCCCTAACGGGGTGACCCATTAAAATAATACACGAATTGAGGTGTTTTCTGCGTGTATTATTGTTTGAATATCAACTATTTACGATATCAATTTTTAATCAAAACCATGCAGAAAAATATTATAGATTTTGGACACCTTACCTAACGGGTAACCCATTTATCATGCCCCTTATCGACGTCGAAAATTCAACAAAATCGTGCATAACTTTTTACGGATTTTGAACACCCTACCTAACGGGGTAATCCATTTAACCATGCAACTTATCGACGCCAAAAATTCGATAAAATCGTGCAGAATATTTTATGGATTTTGAACACCTACTTAATAATCACAGTCACATCTTTTGCTCCATGTGCTCCGAACACCAGGGCTTGTTCGATGTCGGCGGTTTTGGAGGGACCTGAGATGAAGCAAGTGAAGGACGTGTCGGGATTATTGGGGAGAGAGTTGTATGCCTCGTGCATATTGTTGACGATGTTTTGGCGATTGAGCACAATGACTAAAGACTCGGAAATAAAAAATAAGGCACGGTGACGTACGTAGTCTTCAATGTAACAACACGCATTTTCTGCTACCCCTAAACTGCTTTGAATAATGGCAAGGTCGGTGCCATTTAGTTGGGCAGGTAAGTCAACTTCATCGGGATTGAACACCTTTCCTGGGAGACTATCGGCACCAGATAATTGGCTGAGCGTGTTTGCCACGGTTTGCACGTTGGGATAAAGTTCGGCAATAAAAGCACCTAAGGTTTTGCCTTCGGGCAATACGGCAGCATGTCCGCCACTTTGTGCTAATGCCTTAGAAAAAGCCTCCACAGGGTCGGTGAAGGTGAGCGCTTCATGCTCGAGGTTGCTAAGATTGGGCATGGGAAAACGCTCGGTGGTGTGTTGACGTATAGAGGCTAAAATATCTGCTTTACTGCTTGTTGCCATTGTTGTGTGAATTTTCTTTGTGATATAAATCGTTGAAGGTATGTGCTGCAAAATGCGGCATTTCGCGTTCAGCGCCCCAAGCATTCCAGGCATTCTGCACCACGCAGTGTGGCATGTGGTTAGCTAAGGGTGCAAAGCGCAGGGCAGTGTGATAAAGGCTGGGATGTTCGAAGACCAACTGCATGCCTCGCGACATAAGGTGTTTGCTCTTATTCTCAATGCCTAATTGTTCCATCTTCTGTCTCCAAAGATAAATTTGGTCGGCAAGGTCGACCTTGGCAGGACATACGTTTTGGCAAGAGTAGCAGAGCGAACAAGCAGACACATTATCCTTATACTTTTGGGCATCGTGTACCATGCCCAAGTTTATGCCAATGGGTCCAGGAATGAAGTAAGTATAAGAATATCCTCCAGAACGACGGTATACGGGACACGTATTCATGCAGGCACCACAGCGAAGGCAGTTGAGCACACGGCGGTGTTGGGCATCGGCAAGGAGTTTGCTTCTGCCATTGTCGACAATGATGATGTGTAACTCGCCCCCTTTACGCGGTGCACGATAGTGAGAGGTGTAGGTGGTAGAAGGTTGTCCGGTGGCAGAGCGAGCCAACAGACGGGTAAATACACCCAAGGCTTGGCGATTGGGCACAATTTTTTCGAGTCCGAAGGCTGTGATTTGTAGTTTCTTGGTGCAGAGCGAGGTGCCCATATCAGCATTCCCCTCGTTGGTGCATACCACACACTCGCCTGTAGAGGCTACGGCAAAGTTGGCACCCGTCATGGCAGCTTCAGCCTCAATAAACTTTTTGCGCAAATTGCGTCGTGCTACATGAGTGAGGTAGGTTTGGTCGCAGTTGCCAGGTTCGCAGTCTTCCATCTCGCGGGTAAAGAGTTCGCTAATCTCCTCCTTCTTCACAGCAATGGCAGGAAGCACAATGTGTACGGGTTTGCGACCGAGCATTTGCAAGATACGTTCACCCAAGTCGGTTTCGAGAACCTCAATGCCTTGTTTTTCGAGAAAAGGATTGAGTTCGCACTCTTCAGCGAGCATAGATTTGCTTTTTACAAAGTGCTTCACTTGGTGCTGGTTAAGAATGTCAGCCACGATTTGGCAATATTCGTGGGCATCCTTAGCCCAATGCACAATGGCACCATTGCGCGTAGCGTTTTCTTCGAATTGAAGTAACAACTCTTCGAGGTGCGAGTTGCTATACATTTTAAGTTCAGACGCCATGTTGCGTAGGTCTTCCCATTCGGGGACACTCTGCGCCATTTTATCTCTTTTTTGGCGTACAAGCCACAGTGTTTCATCGTGCCACTGGGCTTGCTTCTGATTCTTTAAGAATTGTGCTGCTTGGGTTGCGTGCTTAGACATTTCCTGAGAGTATTTGAGCGATGTGAAGAGTCTTAATGGGGAGTTTTTCGCGGGCAATAATGCCATTTTGGTGCATGAGGCACGAACAATCGGCACCTACAATAAATTCTGCCCCTGTTTGAAGGTGTCGCATAACTTTGTCGCGTCCCATTTGTCCGGATACGGCGTGTTCTTCTACAGCAAACATACCGCCAAAGCCACAGCATTCGTCGGGACGTTCGGGTTCAACAATTTCGATGTCGTGGACCAACGAAAGCAAATTGCGCAACTTGTTGTAGTAAGGCACATTGCGCTCGGAAGGAGAGGAAAGGTGGAGCAGACGCACACCGTGACAGCTATTTTGTATGCTCACTTTATGGGGAAAACTGACGTTGAGCGAGGTGGGACGGATGACGTCGTGAATAAATTCGCAAATTTCGTAGACTTTGCCTTCGGACTGACAATGTCCCTCGGGAAGAATATTTTTGTAGTGATCGCGAACAAAGGAAACGCACGAGGCTGAGGGGCCTACCACATAGTCGTAGTCTTTAAAAACCTCTTCGAAGTGTGAAGCCAAATGGCGTGCATCGTTCTCGAAACCCGCATTGCCCATAGGCTGTCCGCAACAGGTTTGGCGTTCGGGATATACAACGTCTACTCCAAGTTGTTGCAATAAATGGAGTGATGCCATTCCGACTTCGGGAAATGCGGCATTGACGTAACAGGGTATGAATAATGCTACTTGCATCTTGTAGTTAAGTGTTGCTATGTTGTTATGTAGGTGTTCAAAAATATTTTTTTTGAGCATCGGATGATGAAGTCGTCTAAACTTTTCTGACGAAGATTAGATTTAAACTTTTATTTCTTCTAAATTCAATCTTTACCTTTCTTTTTGACCTTTCATCGGTCGTGTAGCTCGCTACACTCCCTCTTCAATGCCAAAGATAGTGCAAACCGAATGCAAAAAGCCAAGCTTGCTTGAGCTTTTTGCTGAGGTGCAACCTATCTTATGCAAAAATCGCTTCAAAAATAAAGGCAAATCTTGAACTTCGTAAAAGTTTAGACGATTTCAAATCGTCACGCAAAATTAAACAAAATGTTTAAGTCGTTTTATTGAATCGTCCGTTTTTTTATTGTGCGAAGACTATGTTAACAGTTGTGGAACTTATTTTGCACAAAGAAGGGTACTGTGTGCGATGTGGAAGAGGTGAAATTTTTGTTTTTCTCAAACAGAAATGATGTGCATTTCTAAGTTTTAGAGGAATGTAGAATTGAAAATTTGTTTTACTTGGCAGAATTTTGTACCTTTGTATAGGTAAGTAAAAAACATCCGCTATGACTCCAAACAAATATCCATTAGGTATACAGACTTTTGAAAAGGTTCGAGTTGAGAATCGGCTTTATTTAGACAAAACGGAATATGTTTATCGTATGACGCATGGCACATCTTCGTATGTATTTTTGAGTCGTCCACGCCGTTTTGGTAAATCCTTATTGTTTTCCTTTGACAGTGAAAAGGGAAATATTGCGGATTGGATGATTCAAGATTGCTAAACGCTTAGAAAAAATATATGGCATTATCGAACATAGAAAAGCATTATAATAAACACCCTGAGGACTTGCGCTTGTTGCGTAGACATGGTATTGTGGAATTTGAAACCACTATGCACCATTTACGCCGTTTTTTGAAGGCTGATGACTTTTTATTGGATATAGGTGCGGGCACGGGACGCTATACGTCGGCACTTATGGCAGAGGGCTATAAGGTGAAGGCAGTGGAATTGGTGCGTCGAAATATTGAGGTGTTCTTAAAGCGTGAACCTGCTGCCGATGTGGTGCAAGGTGATGCGCGTGATATGACTTTTTTGCCGACAGGGATGTCGGACGTGACTTTGTTGCTCGGACCACTTTATCACCTAATAGGAGATGACGAGAAACTTAAGGCATTGAATGAGGCGAAGCGTGTGACAAAATCGGGTGGACTGATTTTTGTAGCATACTTGATGAATGAATATAGCATCCTTTCTTATTGTTTTGACGAAGAAAGAATTGGCGATTTCTTGGCACGTGGTGTGGTAGACCAAAACTTTCACATTCAAACGCAAGAGGGTGAGCTGTATGACTATGTGCGCATAGAAGACATTGACAGACTAAACGAAAAAGCAGGTTTGGAACGCGTAACGATATTCTCGCCAGATGGGGCTTCGGACTATATGCGCACGAGATTGAATCGTATGAGTGATGAAACGTTTGCTCACTTTATTGCTTATCAAAAAAGCATATCAGAACGTGCCGACCTTATTGGTGCGGGCAGCCATGTGGTGGATGTGGTGCGCGTGCCTTGATGTTTAAGGGTGCTTCTAAAAAAACTGATTTTCAATTTCTAAAATGCTGCTCAGAGAAATTTTTTTGCATCGGTTGTCGTTGCATGAGGTTCAAGAAATGGTGTCGCACTTTACATCGGGTGGTAAGTGTGAGGCAGACAAAGAGGCGCTGTATGCTTTGACCTTAGATGACGAACCAAGAGTTAGTGTGAATGCTTTTTGGGTATTTACGCACTTTGACGATGCGCACAACGAATGGTTGTATCGTTATCACGATGACTTGATAAATAGGGTGATGGTGGAGGAGAATGTCACAAAACGCAGATTGATGCTCACCTTGTTATTGCGCCAACCCTTTGAAGAAGAAAACCTTTGTGCGGACTTTATAGATTATTGTGTAAACCATATAACGGCTTGTTCGCAACCTTATGCCATTCGTGCTTGTTGTTTAAAATTGGCTTATGAGCAAATGCGCTTTTATGTGGAGTTGTTGGCAGAGTTGCAAAGCACTTTAGAAATGCTATCGCAAGAGCCACTGTCGCCAGGACTTGCTTCGGCAAAAAGGCAGATAGAAAAGAAAATAAAGATTCAACTTAAAAAGTTGAAATAAAAATAGCGCAAGCTATTGTTGCAGCAGTTGAAGTCGTCTAAACTTTTATGAAGTTCAAGATTTGCCTTTATTTTTGAAGCGA
>UQQN01000131.1 GCA_900543155.1 uncultured Prevotella sp. | reverse complement strand
CACCTAAAGGCGTGCGTAGTTTGATATTGTAATCCGTGTTAACCAGGCATGAGAGTGAGGTGGGACAAGCCTCCCCTCACTCTCATACCTGGCTACCTTATCTCACCCCTAACGGGGTGACCCATTAAACCATGTAATTTATCGACATCAAAATCCTACAAAACCATGCCTAAACATATTATGAATTTTGAACACCCTACCTAACGGGGTGACCCATTATAACTATATTCCTTATCGACGTCAAAAACCGATAAAACCGTGCAAAAAGCAAAGGTTATTACTTCATGTTTATAACATTTAGTATGTTATCTATAATTTGCTCGTCGAGTAGTTGGTTGTCGGCAAGGAGTTGTTGCACATCGTATCGGTCGTAGAGGCCTTTTTGGATGCCACATACGAGTACTTTAATGTTTGAGGTGCCGTAGTAAGAAGCAACTCGTTCGCCAAAGCCTCCGTCTTTACAACCATCTTCGAGTGTCACTACGAGTTGGTGGTTGGTTTTTAGGGCATGGAGCGTTTCGGTGTCAACTTCGTGCAAGTAGCGCGGATTGATAAGCGTGGCGTCGATGCCTTTTTGTGCGAGCATACGGTGTACGTTTTCGCCCTTTTGATAGAACGACCCTGCGGCTATGATGGCAACTTTCGAGCCTTGGTGCACCACTTTGTATTGTGGGGTGTAGCTATATGTGGTTTCTACGGGTTGGGTAGTGTGAATCACTCCATTGCTCGGCATGCGTATGGCTATGGGCTTTTGGTCTTGCTGAATTGCCCAACGCATCATGGCAAAGTATTCCTCGCAGGTGGTGGGGGCAAGATAAATGAGTCCGGGAATGCTGCAGAGCATGGGAATATCGAAAAGGCAGATGTGGGTAATGTCGTTCATAGAGTTGACACCACCGCCCACGACATTGATTACAGCAGGGTTCGCATTGATGCAGAGGTCTTGTGCAATTTGGTCGTAGGTGCGTTGTATGAATGTGCTATAGACTGTCCATACGGGGTGAAGTCCGCCTTTTGCCATACCCGAAATCATTGCTACGGCTTGCTCTTCGGCAATGCCCATGTCAATGTGTTGTTTGCCAGCTAAGGCACGTTTTGGGGCTGTGAAACCTGCAGCAGTAGGTGTACCTGCAGTTACAGCAATGAGAGTTGGGTCGTGTTGCATCTCTTGTAGCATCCAATTACTGAAGAGTGTTTGGTAATCTTCGGCGGGTGCTGTGTGAGGAATTGTTCCGTCGGGGTTTCGGCGTGGACGACTACCATCTTCAAGGTTGAAGGGGAGGCCCCAATGCCATGCTTCTTTGTTTTGAACAGCAGGTGCATAACCATGTCCTTTCTCGGTGTGAATGTGGAGTACGGTGGGACGGTTGGTGCCTTTAACGCTGCGGAATAGGTTGATGAGTTGGGCAATATTATTTCCCTCTTCTAAGTATTTGTATTCGAATCCCCATGCTTTGAACCAATTGTGTGGGCATGTGCCGTTAGATTGGCGCAAGGCTTGCAGGTTTTTATAGAGTCCGCCATGGTTTTCGGCAATAGACATTTCGTTGTCGTTGACCACAATAATGATGCCTGTGCCGAGTTCGGAGGCATAGGATAATCCTTCCATGGCTTCGCCTCCTGAGAGTGAACCATCGCCAATAACGGCTATGATATTGTGTTGCTCGCCTTTAATGTCGCGTGCTTTTTGCAGACCTGTGGCAAGGCTGATGGAAGTAGATGTGTGTCCGATTTCGAAGTTGTCGTAGTCGGGACATTCTGTGGGTGATGAATATCCGCTAATGGCATCCATGTCGTCAACATTACCCAAAAATCCAGCTGCTCTACCTGTGAGTATTTTATGGGGGTAGCATTGGTGGCTGACGTCAAAAACAAACTTGTCTTTGGGGGCATTGAAAACGTAGTGGAGTGCTATAGTTGCCTCGACAAAACCAAGGTTAGGACCTACATGTCCGCCATGTTTGCTCACACGATTGAGTATGGCTTGGCGTGTTTCGGATGCCACCGTGTTGAGGGATTCAATATCTAAGTTTTTTAAATCGGCTGGGGATTTGATTTTTTCTAACAACATAAATAGTAAGTGTTAAGTATTAAGTGTTAAGTATTACAAACTATCGAGTAATACATTCTAAATGGGAAAGAGCATGTTACGCTTGCTAGTTAAGCGTGTGGCTCTCTACAGTTGCAAAGGTACAGAGCTTTTGGAAAAATGTTTTTACCTTTTAGTCGGAAAATACTACCATTTTTGCTTTTACCCCCATTCCCTATATCATCCAATAACCCCTTATTTATTTCCCTCCATGACGACTTTAATTCCCTGTACATCAATCATGGCATTGAATATGCGGATGTCTTGGGCTTGTAGCAGCATGTGTGTGGTGATGTCGGCTTCTTGGATTGCACCATTATGAAGCAGACTTGCACGTTGGGTACCAGCGAGTAGGGGAGTGCGTGGGGTGAGCCATTGATAGCCATTGTATATGGCGATGTTGGTAAACGAGGTATCTGTGACAAGATTGTTTTTTAGGATGACAATGTCGTCGCAGGTGCCACGTTGGGCAAGTAGGGCATTGAGTGCACTGCGGTCGGTGCTTTTGTAGGTGTAGTCGATGGTGTTGCTGGTCACAATTCGTAGTGTGCGAATGGTGCGTGGGGTGTAGGGGATGTATTCTATGGTTTCAATGCCTTGGGCACCATAAACTACACGCACTTTTAGGGTTTCAAGGGTAGCTTGGGGCACAATAGACTGTTGCAAACACGGCATGTGGGTGGTTGCAAGTGTGGGGAAGAAGTGGCGTAAGGTGCGCTCCATCCTAGCTTGATGGTAGGATAAATTGGCAACTTTGCCGTTCGCCATTTTTAGGGTTTCAACAAATTGTGGATTCATAACTTTATGGGTAAATATACCTTTTGTATGACTTCGTTATATTCTTTGTGGCATTGGCTCATTGCAGTTATGCCGCCGCCAGCCTTGAATGTGAGGTTGTGGTGGGCGTCGGACTCAATGTAGCGTATGATTACGGCAGAGTTGAGTTCGCCTTGGTTGTAAATGCCCATAATGCCTGTGTAGTAACTTCGGTCGTAGCCTTCGGCTTGGTGAATGATGTCGATAGTTTTGGGCTTGGGTGCTCCCGTAATAGATCCTGCGGGGAGTTGGGCATCGATGATTTGTCCCAGATGTGTGGGGTAGTCGTGTGGGAGTTTTCCGCAGACTTCAGAACTGGTCTGCAAGATGTCTCCTTGATTGGTGTGCAACAAGTCGATGTAGCGGTAACGGGTGACAGTGACGTGTTTGGCTATACGACTTAGGTCGTTGCGTATGAGGTCTACGATGGTAGCATGTTCGGCTGCTTCTTTTGTGTCGTCCATAAGTGCTTGGGCAGCATGGGGTATGGTGGCATCGATGGTTCCCTTCATGGGGTAGGAGTAGATGTGCCCTTGCTTGATGCGTAAAAAGGTTTCGGGCGAGAAGCATACGAATTGTTGTCCCTCGGTGTTTGTCTTTTTTAATAGGAGTTTGTATTTTCCCTGGGTGTGCTGAAATATTTCATTGAGGGTGAGGTTGCACGTTACAGGAACTTGACAGGTTAGGTTGGTTAAGAAACTATTTCCTGCAAGGATATTGTTTTTTACGATGTGAAAGCTTTGTTCGTAATCGGCATAGAGGGGAACTTTTACTTGCCATTTAATATCGCGGGGTAATGGGGTGTTGTTAATGTGGCAAGCATTGCTTATGCCTTCGAAATCATAGAGGCATTCTTCAGGATTGATTTGTGACAACTTGCGAATGTAAGCCTCATTGCCTTTGTAGTTGATGACGAAAAGAAAGGGGTCGCCTTCTTGGGCTAATTGATTAATGCGGTCTATTATTTCTTGTTTCATCAATAAACAGCTACTTTAATTACTCCGTCTGCTTTATTTTCGAAAATACGATATGCTTCTTCGATTTGGCTAAGTGGAAAACGATGGGTTATGAGTGGAGTCGTGTCTATTTTGCCTTGTTCAATGAGTTTGAGAATTTCTGCGCAATCACAACCATCTACTCCTCCAGTCTTGAAGGTGAGATTTTTACCATACATGTGGGGTAGAGGAAGTGTTTGTGCTTCGTCGTAAAGGGCAACGATGGTAACAATGGCATTGGGACGTGCGCACTGCCATGCTAACTGGAAGGTGTCTTTTGCTCCTGCTACTTCTAACACGCGGTCGGCTCCTCCATGATCGCTGTGTGCTTTGACAAAAGCTTCGCATTCGTGGGGTGTGGTGAGCAATACTTGGGGGTAGTGTTTGGCCACAAAGGCACGGCGTTCGGCAGAGGGTTCGCACACAATAATGCGACGAGGATTTTTAAGCAGCGTGCAAAGCAAGGTGCATATTCCTGTGGGACCTGCACCAATGATGAGTACGGTGTCGTTTGGGGTAATTTCGCTAATGCGTGTAGCCCAAAATCCTGTGGCTAATACATCGCCTACAAAGAGTGCTTGTTCGTCGGTTACACTATCGGGAATGCGGTTTAGCCCTTGTGTAGCTAAGGGTACGCGTACATATTCTGTTTGTCCTCCATCAATGCGACATCCCAATGCCCATCCACCATGTTCGGAGGTGCAGTTATTAACAAATCCGTGTTTGCAGTAAAAACATTCGCCACAAAAGGTTTCTACGTTCACTGTTACACGGTCGCCAATGTGTAAACCTTTCACGTCGGCTCCTATTTCTTCGATGACACCAACCATTTCATGTCCTACGGTGATGCCTGGTACGGCGCGTGGCACACTGCCGTGCTTTATGTGGAGGTCGCTTGTGCAGATGCTGCTTAGGGTTACGCGTACTATGGCGTCGGTTGATTCTTGTAGGGTGGGACGGGGTTTGTTGATTAGGGCAAAATGTCCTTTTTCAATGTATGTGTATGCTTGCATGTGTCTTTATTTTTACCTACTTAGTATTGTTATTGTGCAAAGTTATTGAAAGTTTTTTGAAGCACACAGGCTTATTGTTTTGTTTTGGGCGAACAGCCGTTTTAAGAGGTCGATAAGGAAACATGTCTCAAGTCGTATATTGGGGGCAAGTTTCCTCCCTTTGGGAAAAGTAGGTTTGCTTCGCAAGTAAAGTGTGCTTCGCACAGAGCAAGCCCGTAACTAATGAATATTTGCTTGATACAACCTTGAGGATGTCAATGGGAGTAATTTTTGCCATGATAGTAGATTTTTTTTGGTTAGTGAATGGCTCCAAAATGCGTTCTGCGTTCCTTCGGAATGATATCGGAATTCCCTCGGAATCGTTTTTCGCCCAAATGGAGCGTGTATTAGCAAGCTTGCGAGTGCAAAGTTACAAC
>UQQN01000130.1 GCA_900543155.1 uncultured Prevotella sp. | reverse complement strand
CCAGGGTGTCGCTTCGCTTGCCCTGGGCTATGCGCTCATTGGGCTTTCAGCCCGTTTGCAACTAAATCCGAAACTTTAGTTAAGTATTAAGTGTTAAGTATTAAGTATTACATGCTTATGTGAATGCTATTTAATGCTTATTTAAATGCTTATGGCAATGCTTAATACTTAACACTTAACTGCGAAAAAATAAACGATGGGTAGGTTAATGGGGATAAAAACTCCCCTTAACCATATCCCACAAAAGAAACTTAACATTAGCAACCATTTATCTTATTGCATGAGTATTAGATTAAATAAAGCTATTAAGGAATTTGGCGTCGGACTGCAATCTATCACCGACCTTTTGAAAGAAAAAGGTGCTCCGGTGGCAAGCAACGACCCTAACCAAAAGCTTGACGACAAACAGTATGAATTGCTTAAAAAAGCCTTTAGCGCCGACAAAAATCTGCGCGATAAGGCAGAAGAGCGCATGCAAGACCGTCAAGAAAAAAAGCGTTCTGCCAATAAGGCTAAAAAGGCCGAAGACAATGTGGTGGAAATTGCGGTGCCCGAGGTGAAGGGACCGCACATCGTGGGTCAGATAGACCTTGAAACTGCCGGAAAAAGCAAAAAGCAAACTGGCAAGAATCAGAAAGACAATAAAAAAACGAAAGCCGAGGCTAATGAAGCTCCGGCTAAAAGTGTAAATAAGCCACAGGCCAACGCAGCCACTGCTGCAAATACCCCCGAAGCCGCCGTAAGAACAGGTGTAGAAGAGGAAGCAGTGAAGGCTCATGCCGACAATCCAACTTCCAAACCACAACCTATGACCCAAAACACAAACGGTAACAACAAACCTTCACGTCCCTCAGTAGAAGAACGCGCTAAAGCTATCGGCGAAGAGGAAAACGGCGTGTTCAAACTAAAAACACAAACCGAAATTTCTGGTCCTAAGGTGCTCGGCACCATTGACCTTAGTGCGATTAACCCCACTACACGTCCGAAGAAAAAGTCGAAGGACGAACGTCGCCGCGAACGCAATAAGCAAAACGGTAATAACCAAGGTGGTGCACAACAAGGCGCACAGGCACAAGGAAACGGACAACGCAAAAAGCGTAACCGCATTGGTAGTGAACGTGTTGACGTGAACAATGCTGCAAACCAACCTAAGCAGGGAGGTAACAACAATGGCAAAAAGCGTCGCAACGAAAATAACCAAGGCAACGCTAACAACAATAATAACGGCAACAACAAGAACCAAAACCACAATAATAACCAGAATCAGGGCGACAGCAAGCGTAACAATAAAAACCGCAATCGCCGTGCGAAGGAACAAAAGGCTGAGGTTACTGAAGAAGACGTAGCAAAGCAGGTTAAAGAAACTTTGGCACGACTCACCAGTAAGCAAAAGGGGGGTAAGGGTGCGAAGTATCGTAAAGAAAAACGCGAACAACAGCACGCACGTGCCGAAGAAGAACGCCGCGAGGCTAAAGCCGAAAGCAAGGTGCTTAAACTCACCGAGTTTGTTACGGCTAACGAGTTGGCTCAGATGATGGATGTGCCTGTGACTAAGGTTATTGCTACCTGCATGAGCATTGGCATCATGGTGAGCATCAACCAGCGCATGGACGCTGAGACTATCGACCTCGTAGCAGAAGAATTTGGCTTTAAAACTGAATATGTGGCTGCCGACGTGCAAGAGGCTATTGCTGAAGAGGCTGATAACCCCGAAGATCTTGAACCCCGTGCACCGATTGTTACGGTAATGGGTCACGTAGACCATGGTAAGACTTCATTGCTCGACCATATTCGTAAGTCGAATGTGATTGCAGGTGAAGCAGGTGGTATCACCCAGCACATTGGTGCTTATAACGTGACACTCGAAAATGGTCGTCACATCACCTTCCTCGATACGCCGGGTCACGAGGCATTTACTGCCATGCGTGCACGTGGTGCGCAGGTAACCGATATCGCGATTATTATTATTGCTGCCGACGATGACATCATGCCCCAAACTAAGGAGGCCATTAGTCACGCCACAGCAGCTAACGTGCCCATTGTGTTTGCCATCAACAAGGTGGATAAACCACATGCGAACCCCGACAAGATTAAAGAGGGATTGGCTGCTATGAACTTCCTCGTGGAAGAATGGGGCGGTAAGTATCAGAGCCAAGACATCAGTGCCAAGAAGGGTGACGGTGTGAACGAACTCTTAGAGAAGGTGCTCCTTGAGGCTGATATGCTTGAACTCAAGGCTAACCCCCACCGCAAGGCAACAGGTACGGTTATTGAATCGTCACTCGATAAGGGTCGTGGTTATGTAGCTACAATTTTGGTATCGAACGGTACGTTGCATCAAGGCGATGTGGTATTGGCAGGTACAAACTATGGTCGTGTAAAGGCACTCTTCAACGAACGTGGTACCCGTATCGACAACGTAGGTCCTTCTATGGCTGCTACATTGCTCGGCTTTAATGGTGCACCGCAGGCTGGTGATCAGTTCCACGTAATGGAAACTGAACAAGAGGCTCGCGAAATTGCCAATAAACGTGAACAGTTGCAGCGTGAACAAGACCTTCGTACACGTGAGGTGCTTACACTCGAAAAGATTGGTAAGCGCTTGAAGATGGGTTCTTACCACGAGTTAAATATCATTGTAAAGGCGGACGTAGACGGTTCGGTAGAAGCACTTGCAGACTCATTCATCAAACTCTCTACGGAGAATATTGTGGTGAAGGTAATCTATAAGGGTGTAGGTCAGATCAGTGAAAACGATGTTACATTGGCTGCTGCATCAGAGGCTATTATCGTAGGTTTCCAGGTGCGTCCTTCACAACAAGCACGTCGTTTGGCAGAACGTGATGGTGTAGAAATCCGTCAGTACTCTGTAATCTACGACGCGATTGAGGATGTGAAAGAGGCTATGGAGGGTATGCTCGAACCTGTTATTAAGGAAGAGGTTACCGCCAATATCGAGGTACGCCAAGTTTACCACATCTCGAAGGTGGGTTATGTGGCTGGTGCATACGTGCTCGATGGTAAGGTTAAACGTAGCGACAAGGCACGCCTTATTCGCGATGGTATCGTAATCTTTACAGGCGAAATCAATGCTTTGAAGCGCTTTAAGGACGATGTGAAGGAAGTTACCACAAACTTTGAGTGTGGTATTTCGCTCACAAACTGTAACGACATTAAGGAGGGTGATATTATCGAAACCTTCCAAGAGGTTGAGGTTAAGCAGAAGCTGAAGTAATGCAGCTCACTTAAAATTAACCCTAAAAATATAGAGCCACTCAAATGAGTATGTAACAACTGTTACATGCTTTGTTTGAGTGGCTTTTTTAATTGGGGTAGAGGGAGAGTGGATTCAAAAGAATTTAATCCTTCAAAAAAATAACTCAGAATTTTTTAGAAGAACGGTTTAAAACTATAATTTGATATGAATACACACACACATTTTCGTGCTATAACTTGCTGCTTATTGCTCATGGTGGCATGGTTTGGACATTGCGCACAAGCTCAAACAATTATTTCAGAACAACTCGTGAAACAAGCTGATGAGATGCTTGAGGCGGGTAAGGAGTTATTGAAGAAAGATGCGCAGCAATACAAAAAAGTAGGTTTTACAAAAAGTGCATCGGGCACAGTTTATACCAGTCCTGTTCTTGGTTTTGATGAAGGGTGTCGCGTCGATCCTTTAGACGATCCCGATTATACGGCACCCCAGCGCAGTGCTTTGAAATCGCCTTACTCTGAGGGATGTTTTGTAGTGTCTGCCACAAGCCTAAAGTTTATTGTAACAGACGAAATACAGTTGCTATGTACTTTTGGCGGACCTAATAACAATCCTGTTCGTGCACGCGACAATTTTAAAATGGCTTTGGGATGTACTGCTGGCACGCACACCTATACAGGTACTATAGAAAGTGGTAATAAAACACTCAAAATAAAATTTACGAACACTTGTACGCACCGAAATGTGCAAGCACGTGGCACTACGCATGTGGTTGGATATAACAGACGTGGACAATATGTGAGTGGTAATTTTGTGGATGGTAATGATATTTATGCTCCATGGCGCCAAACGCATAAACAAACAACTACCATTAGTTGGGCTGAAAATGCAAAACTTAATGGCATGAGTAAAGAGGAGTTTGTAAAATACTTGATGCTTTGCGATAAAGTGGTGCTGAATGTGACTCATGACCCCTCATACACTGATGATAACGCGAATGGTAGTTATTACTATTATTATGAGTTTGACGAGAGCGAAAAAGCAAGATTGTTTACTGCATGTTGGAGAATTTTTGGTTTTAGCAAGGAAAAACTTTCTGCCGAAGTAGCCAGTGAATATCGCAAGAATATTGACATTCTAATGCCTGCCATTAAGAGTAATATGCAACAAGCTAAAGCTTTGGCTGCAGAAAAGAAGTATGAGGATGCTATTTTGTTGGCTAACAAAGTTATTTACAACACAAGCACGATGAGCAAGTGGGGGAATAACCTTACGCAGGCAGAATATGACTCTATAGTTCGTGATTATACTCGTATCGTTTTAGATAAGAGTGTGTGGCTCTATAAAAATTATAGATTGAGTAGGTCGCGTGAGGCACTCAAAAGTTTTTCAAACTTTTTGGATAAAGTAGAAAAAATGCCCATAGGCTATCAAAACTATAGTAGACTTGCTGATTGTGCTCACGAAGAAGGCTTTTTAACTGACGAGCATTATATGGCAGACAAAGCTTATGCCTTGGCTCCTGCGAAAAGAAAAGAAGAATGGGCTTTGCGTTGCATCGACCTTTGTGCCCTATTGCGTAAGGCTGCACTTGAGGGACAGAAAGTGGCGCTAAAGGATGACAGCAAGTATCTGCAAGATTTTCCGAATTCGCCAAAAGTAATGGCTGCTCATATTGATTATTTGTTTGTTACGGGCGATTACAAAGCTTGTAAAAAACAGTGGAAACAATTTACAACAACCTATCCAGACAAGGTGGCAGAGTTTAGTAATTTGTATGAAAAACTCAAAGTCAACAAGTTGGCTAAATAGCTCTACAATATTGAATTTTCACCATGAGTTTAAGCGCGTACATTTGTTATACGCCTAGCTTTATGGGATGATGAACGGGATTTAGACAAAAGATGCAGCTAGGTTGTTGGCGGAAGAACATTAAATTCCATTACTTGAACATTATTTTTTTCTCAAGAACGACAAGAAAAGTATTAATGGGCAAATTAATGGGTATTAATGGAAATTAATGTTCTTCCGCCAACAACCTAGCTGCATCTTTTGTTTATTTTTTCGTCCTTTATTCGTTAGGTAGGGTGTTCAAAATTGGCTAAATGTTCTGTATGTTTTTGCAACCAATAATGCACGGGCTGAAAGCCCAAAAGCGCCTAGCCCAGGGCAAGCGAAGCGACA
>UQQN01000129.1 GCA_900543155.1 uncultured Prevotella sp. | reverse complement strand
TTGTTCTTGTTGAATATCAACTATTTACAATGTCAAAACACCCTCAAAACCGTGCAGAAAAATATTATGGATTTTGAATACCCTACCTAACAGGCTAATCCATTTACCCCCCTATCGACAACAACATTTGCAGGCACTTTATGCGATATACATTCGTTAACGCCAAATTAAGAAATATTTCAAATGACAAAATGACCGCTTATTCTTTGATTCTCAAAGAGTTAAACAGTCATTTGTCATTTACCAACAGTACCTTAGTTTTTGCACTGAGCAATTACTTTTTCATTTCCTCTTTCTCCACCTCTTTTACCTTACGGAAGAGGTCGGAAGCAAAGATAAAGTTGTTGAGGAGTTCATTTTCTGAAGACATTACATCGTCTTTCGTCCCCTCCCACTCTGCACGTCCTTTGCAAATAAAAAGGATGTGTTCGCCAATGCCCATCACCGAATTCATATCGTGTGTATTGATAATGGTGGTAGTGTTAAACTCCTTCGTAATGTCGTGAATCAGTTCGTCGATTACCAACGATGTTTTAGGGTCAAGTCCTGAGTTTGGCTCATCACAAAACAAATATTTAGGGTTCAAAGCAATGGCACGTGCTATCGCCACACGCTTTTGCATACCACCCGAAATTTCACCAGGATATTTATCGCCAGCATCCGACAAATTGACACGATCTAAACAAAACTGCGCACGACGCACACGCTCTTTGTAGCTATCGTTTGAGAACATATCGAGCGGAAACATTACATTTTCGAGCACAGACATAGAGTCGAACAAGGCTGCATTTTGAAAAATCATGCCCATTTCGCGACGTAACAAAGCACGCTCTTTCTTCGACATCTGCATAAAGCTACGTCCGTCATAAAGCACGTCACCCTCAGTAGGCTCAAAAAGTCCTACAATATTTTTAATGAGCACGGTCTTACCCGAACCACTTTGTCCGATAATAAGGTTGGTCTTTCCACTGTCGAAGGTGGAAGTAATGCCCTTCAGCACCTCGCGGTCGCCAAAGGCTTTATGTAGATTTCTAATTTCTATCATGAGAGTAACTGTGTGAGAAAGAGGTCTGAAAAAAGAATTAACATGGAGCAAGCTACCACCGCATTGGTACTCGCCTTACCCACTTCTATACTACCGCCCTCCACGTTGTAACCATAGAACGATGACACACTCGAAATGATAAAGGCAAAGAAGAGCGACTTGATTACACCCATCCAAAAGAACCATTGTGTAAACGAGTGTTGCAAACCTGCCGTAAGGTCTGAAGGGGTAATAATATGACCAATATAAGCCGTTGCATAAGCACCGATAATACCACTAAAAGTACTGAACACTACGAGCAGGGGCATAATGGTTACAAGTCCTATTATCTTGGGCAAGATAAGGAAGGATGCAGGATTTACACCCATAATTTCGAGTGCATCAATTTGTTGTGTGGTACGCATAGTGCCTAACTCTGAGGCAATGTTTGAACCGACCTTACCTGAGAGAATCAGACACATGATGCTCGATGAAAACTCAAGCAACATAATCTCGCGTGTCACGTAGCCCGATACCCAAAGGGGCATCCACGGACTTTGAATGTTCAACTTTATTTGAATGCAAATTACAGCACCTATAAAGAAAGAGATGAGCAACACAATGCCTATGGAGTCAACACCCAGTTGCACCATTTCTTTTAAATATTGCTTTAAGAACATACGCATTCGCTCAGGACGCGAAAAGGTACGTCCCATCAAGATTAGATATCTACCAAATGCGTGTAAAAATTTTAATATCAGCATTTTTTTGAAAAGAAGTTTTTTAGAAGAAGTTATTTTAAAAGGAAGTTAGAGGGAGTTTTTCTAAGAGGAAGTTATTTTTTAGAAGTTATCTAATTCAAGTTTCAGATTTAGGCAAGGCGCCCTGAAAGGGCAACAGCGCATTATCGGCTGAACCCGAAACTTGAGTTTCTAAGAAGAATTTTCCAAGAAAAAACTATCTTAAAAATCATCCTCGTGCTTGCGCAAAGCCTCGGGTTTTAGATTACCATGTTCGTCGAACAAACCATAGGTGGTACGCAATACGCGGAACTCTGTGCGACGGTTCAAGGCATTACAAACCTCTTGCTGTTCGACAGGGAGTTTAAGGATGTAAGGCACACTCAACGTATCGCCCTCATGCAAGAAAGGGTAGGTTTCCGTGAGTTTACGATTTACAATCTTAGGCTGTTCTTTGCCATAACCCTTTGCCGTAAGACGGTCTGCCTCTATGCCATGTTCGGTCAAATATTTTACGACACTCTCAGCACGACGTTGTGACAAACGCAAATTGTAGGCTGCATTGCCTCGATAATCGCAGTGTGCAGAGAGTTCGATTGTTACATTCGGATTTTCCTTGAGCATACGTACCAATCGGTCGAGCGCTTCGCATGAGTTTTCAGTCAGTGTAGCCTTATCGAACTCATAGAACACGTTACGCACCAATACAGGCGAACTAATACTGGGTAAGGGGAATTGCAACACATGCTGCTTTTCTACCTCTACCGTGTCGGCACGCAACTCGTTGCGCACATTTAAGTAGCCCGGACAAGTGGCAAGGAACAAATAGCTTACACCTGGTTTAAGGGGTTGCTCAAACGATCCATCAGAGAGCACGCCCACCTTTTCGTTGGTGCCATCGCTACCCACCATATATACCACAGACTTGGGCAGTTCATAACCATCTTGCTCATAGACCCACCCTTTTACGGTTTGCAAGACCTCGGGATAAGAAAATTCGTAGATTTTATCCCAACCACGTCCACCCGTAGAACGGTTCGACGAGAAGTAGCCACGATTGTGCAAACCCTCGAACGTAATGCCAAAGTCATCGCCATTCGAGTTCATGGGCGAAGGCAGATGCACCACTTGCCATTCGTGTTTCAAAGTGTCTTCTTTGGCACGATAAATGTCGAGACCTCCCATCCCCCCAGGACGACTATCGCTCGAAAAATAGAGTTCGCCATCCGGACGAAAGGCAGGGAAACATTCATTGCCCGGTGTATTGATGCTACCGCCTAAGTTTTCAAGACGTCCCAGTCCGTGTTTTCCGCCCAATTCTACGCGCCAAAGGTCGAGTCCACCCATACCTCCTGGCATATCTGAGGTAAAATAGAGCCAATGTCCATCGGGCGACACTGCAGGATGTGCATACGACGATAACGTATCGGCAGAGATTTTTAACTGTGTAGGTTTTCCCCATTTAGCGTCTGCGCGTTGCGAGGTCCATATTTCTGCCATACGCGGATAAGAAGGGTCGGTGCGACAAACGGTTAGATACATGGTTTTGCCGTCTTGCGTAAAAGCACATGCACCCTCGTCATATTCCGTATTCATTTCACCCTCCACGGCTTCTACCGCCTTCCATTTGCCTTTTTCGTCTTTTTTGCTAAAATAAATGTCCCCATTTTTTATACCCGTAATGCCACTTACATCTCCCTTAGCTTGTTGACGGCACGAGGTGAAATAGAGTTGTTGCGCCTCAACCCCCATGTAGGCAGGACAATAGTCGGCACGACTGCCATTAAACAAAGTGGCGAGTTTCACCGTATAGGCAGAGCCTTTCTTTTTTTCGGCAGGAGCCATAAGGCATGCCTCCAATCCTCGCTCAGCATTTGCATCACCCGGAAAAGAATCGAGATAGGCTTTATAGGCATTTGTGGCAGCCTTATAGTTGCCTTGCATGCGCAACATTTCGCCAAGGTAGTAATGGGTCAGCGTGTCGGTATAATGATAGCGCACCGCATTTTGATAAGCAGCAGTAGCCCGCGATGTATTGCCATATTTGCGATAAGCATCTGCCATTTTATAAGCAATGCGTCCACGCTGTGCTTTTTCTTTAGGCGATGTTTGGCTATAAGCACGCTTATATTGCCCTGCAGCTTCGGCATACTCGCCTAAAGCCAAAGCAGCATCACCACGCCGCACTGATTTCTCAGCACTGCCGCACGAGGTGATGAGTAGGCACGCAAATAGCAACGCATATATATGTAATAGGTACTTACGTAGTATCATTCTATCTATTCAATTTTATGTGTCAATGAAAAGTTCTTCTTATATATGAACTCAGTATGACGCATTTTATTGCAAGGCAAAGTTACAACATACTTAGCAGTTAGCCCCCCATTTATCGACAAAAAAATAAGCACAAAGTACTTCATCTGCTAATTTCTACGACAAAAAGAACATCATTTCACACTATTTTCAAGAAAGACGAATAAGTTTTAGCACATTCTTTTTGCACTTTTCTCGCCTTGCACTATCTTTTTATAAGATAGGAGGCGGCTCAACATAGCAAAAATCAAAAAAAACTTTTTTTTATTTTGCTATGCGCTCGTCTTGCACTATCTTTGCAAGCAAAATATTCTTTGCAAAACGAAAGTATATGCTTTGCAAAACAACTAACCCCGACAAAACCTCCATAGATATATGATGAAACAAAATCCATTCAATGGTTTCGGCATAGCCTTAGCCACTCCTTTCAACCAAGATGGTAGCATTAATTTTGCACAACTTGAAGAATTGGTTGAATTTCAAATTGAAAACGGCACAGACTTCATCTGCGTGCTCGGCACTACTGCCGAAACACCTTGTTTGACCAATGAAGAGAAACGTGCTGTAATGGACTGCGTTGTCAAGGTAAACCACGGCCGAATTCCCCTTTTGCTCGGCGCAGGAGGTAACTGCACAGCCCAAGTGGTTGACTACCTAAAACAAACTGACTTAACAGGATTTGATGGTGTGCTGATTGTGGCACCCTACTACAATAAACCTACACAAGAGGGACTTTTTCAGCATTTTAAAACCGTAGCCGAGAATAGTCCTCTCCCCGTGATTCTCTATAATGTTCCAGGACGCACGGGTGTGAACATTGAGGCTGACACTACATTGCGTTTGGCACAAACTTGTCCCAACGTGGTAGCCATAAAAGAGGCTTCGGGCAAGATTGCACAAATCGAAGCCATTATTGAAAATGCGCCCGAGGGTTTTGAGGTTCTCAGTGGTGACGATGCCATTACCTTCGAACTCCTTACCATTGGTGCAAAAGGTGTAATTTCGGTTGTAGGCAATGCCTATCCTAAAGAATTTGGTGCGATGATTCACCACACACTTCAAGGCGATTACACCACAGCTCTTAAACTCCACCGTAAATTTAGCCAAGCCTACAAACTCCTTTCGGTAGATGGAAATCCCGCAGGCATTAAATCGCTCTTAGCAGTTATGGGTAAGGCTGAAAATATTATGCGTCTTCCCCTCGTCCCTGCTCGCCAACAAACCTACGAAGGATTGGAGGCTTTTGTAAAGCAAATGTAATGTAAAATGTATAATTGCCGTGCGGAAGGTATGGCAATTTTACATTTTATATGGATTTACACCCCACAAATAGGTATTCTAAATTCAGTATTATCACAAGAAATTACCCCGTTAGGTAGGGTGTTCAAAATCCATAATATTTTTATGCACGATTTTGATGAAATTTTAATATTGTAAATGATTAATATTCAACAATAATAAACGCATAAAATGCCTCAATTCGTGTATTATTTTAATGG
>UQQN01000128.1 GCA_900543155.1 uncultured Prevotella sp. | reverse complement strand
GGGTCACCCTGTTATGGGTGAGATTGGGCCTAGGCGAACAGCCGTTTTCATAGGATAGGCATGTATTTAGGCATCGATAAGAATGTTTGTACCAAGTCGTATATAAGGGGCGCAAGTTTTCCCCCTTGGGGGAAAGTAGGCTTGCTTCGCAAGGAAAGTGTGCTCCGCACAGGGCAAGCCCGTTTCTAAAGAATGGCTAACGAAAAAGGCGTATGAATACCCATCTTGGATATTTATTGGCTATCTCATTAGCTTATACATTAGTTACGGGCTTGCCTTGTGCGGAGCACACTTTCCTTGCGAAGCAAGCCTGCTTTTCGAAAGAAAACTTGCGTCATAAAAATAGAACTTGGGGTTCTTGTCCTATGAAAACGGCTATTCGCCTAGGTGCAATCTCACCCATAACAGGGTGACCCGTTTGGTGTGATGGTCCGCGTGAACCAGGCATGTGAAGCGAAACAAGTTTCCTTCACATACCTGGCTACCTTATCTCACCCCTAACGGGGTAACCCATAATAACATGCCACTTACCGACAATAAACACCCGATAAAACCATGCAGAAAAAAATCATGGATTTTGAACACCCTACAAAGTTTATTAGTTTACATATATATCTTACTAAACTTTTAGACTTTACAATCTTCTATGAAATCTTTTCGGAAGCACTGCCACTAATTGCATTGACTGGAAGGGGTATTGCGCAAAAGTGCGTTTCTGTCCCATTCCTAATGTTCGGCATATTTTCATATTCGGCATAACTTTCGGCACAACTTTCGGCTTTAGGGATTTAATTTCAATACTTTTTTTCTACGTTAGATTCTGCTTGATTCTCATGTAGTTGCAACGAAATGTTTTTCAAACAATACACCTGATTTTGTTCGGCATTCGGCAGTAAAATCTTTATATGCCGAATGTTTTTGCAATGTATTATAAGGGCTGTTATCTAAAAGGAAAGTCCCCAAAATAACTTTTATCAACTCTTAAAAAATTATAAACAATGAAACAGTATCGCTGTCTGCCCAACAAATCCGATGGTATATTTTCCGTATCGTTTCCGTATCGTTTCCGTATCGTTTCCGTATCAATCCCGTATCGTTTCCGTATCGTTCTCCTATCATCCTCCTATCATCCTC
This sequence comes from uncultured Prevotella sp., assembly GCA_900543155.1. Lineage (GTDB taxonomy): Bacteria > Bacteroidota > Bacteroidia > Bacteroidales > Bacteroidaceae > Alloprevotella. The sequence goes on along the minus strand of UQQN01000128.1, from coordinate 4,461 downwards.
CTATTGCGAAGCGGAAAACAATACGGAATGGAGCGAAAGACGAACGAATAAGGTTCGGTGGAACAAGGGTGGTAAATTTTACTATTATTAATCTCTAAATTCTTACTACAATGGCAAGACTCAATGGAATTCTTTCCAAACTCAAAGGCTCTGTAGGTAGCTTTACTTTTAAACAGAACGATGGTCAGACCGTAGTGTCTGAGAAAATCATCAAGTCTACAAACTCTAAAGCTGAGACTCTGCTGAAGCAGCGCATGAAGTGGACAAAGGTTATCCAGCTGTATCAAGTGTTGGTTGTCAACAAAAAAAATGCTTTCGGGGGCACACGCAAAGGACGCAGCGACATGACAATAAAGATACGGATGCTTGAGAATGGGGCGCTCTTCACAAAAACATTGTTCCTAACCGATAAGCGCCGTACTATCATGTCATTTTTCGACCTATCAAAAGACCAATTTTAATTTGGGTGGCGCATTGATGAAGTCAGGAAAAAGAGGATGCATCATTTTAACACACCTTCATTTCTCCGTTCGTTGCCGTTCTATAATGGTAACAAACGGCAACGAACGGAAAAATAGTAGACTTCGAACGGCAAATGAGCAAATTTAGAACAAATTCATAACGAAGGCAGATTTTTATTCAATGCCTAATTGTTTGGCAACTTCACAAAGTTCGTTATACCATTCTTCGCCAAAGCGACGTGTGAGTGGATCTTTCAAAAATTGGTAAATGCGTAAGTTCAGCTCGCGACCCTTCTTTACTGCAGGACGACAAATGTTCCAACGGTGGTATTGAAGTCCGCTTGTGCCATCCTTAAAGCGCTTTTCGCGAATGGGATAGAGTGCACACGATATGGGCTTGCACCAAGCCGTGCGACCTTCGCGATAAGCCTTATCGGTGGCACAAAAGCAGCAACCATTGTTGCTATAGCACGTAAACACACAATCCTTGCCATTTACAATGCTTGTAACCAAATCTCCCTCACAGTCGGTGTATGCCACGCCCTGATGGTCAATAGTGGCTTGCGCACTGGCACTCAGTTCGGGCCAAACCTCGTCAAGCACACTTTCAAGTTCGCCCACTTCGTCCATGGTTAAAGGTGCTCCGCTGTCGCCTTCTACACAGCACTCGCCTTTACAGGCATCGAGGTCACAGCAAAAATATTCGGTGAAGATATCGGACGACAATATCACGTTGCCCACTTGTATGATTGGAGGAATTCTGTCCATTTTGTTTCGAGGTGTTATAGGTCGTTACCAATTAATGGGAGTTTGACCATGTTGAATAAGATAATCGTTGCAGAGCGTAAAGTGGTGATTACCAAAGAATCCGTGGTATGCCGAAAGGGGAGATGGGTGTGCCGAACATAACACCAGATGTTTTTGACGGTCAATAACCTGTCCTTTCTTTTGTGCATAACTTCCCCAAAGAATAAACACGATGTGTTCGCGTTCATCGCTAAGGTGACGTATCACGGCATCAGTAAAGGTTTCCCATCCATGTTTCGCGTGCGAAGCCGCTTGGTGTTCGCGCACCGTAAGGGTGGCATTTAGCAATAAAACTCCTTGTTCTGCCCAACGACGTAAGCTACCCGATGTGGGTATGGGGCGACCTGTGTCATCGTGTATTTCTTTAAAGATATTGACGAGTGAGGGCGGTATGCGTACACCCTCCTTCACCGAAAAGCATAAGCCTTCGGCTTGTCCAGGACCGTGATAAGGGTCTTGTCCAATAATTACCACCTTCACTTGTTGAAACGGGCAAAGGTTGAAGGCGTTGAATATTTCGTGGCCAGGAGGGTAACACGTGCCTTGTGCATATTCGTTGCGCACAAAGTCGGTGAGTTGTTTAAAATAGGGGGCATCAAACTCCTGTTGTAGGTGTTCTGCCCAAGTAGGTTCAATCTTTACGTTCATTGTGGCGCAAAATTACGATTTTCTTACAATATGAAAGGAGTTTGACACGCTATTTTGTGTGTCAAACTCCTTTCGTAACTAGTGTGCTATCTTTTTAATGCGTAGCACGGGTGTGCGTGAGGATTAATCTTCGTTGAAGTCTTCTTCTTCTCCCCAAATAGGAGAATTCCATTCGCGCTGATTGCTCCAGTCGTCTTTTTGTATGATGGTTATGCCTGTGCCTTTACTACCCACATTTACATTTACGGCAGTGGCGTTTTCCATGTCGAATGCAATGGTGGTAGCCACAGGGCAGATATATGTCTTTTTCATTTTATAGAGAGTCTAAATATAGTTGTGTGTTGTTTTTATTGTGCAATGAACTTTTTGCCGTTTTGGATGTAAAGGTTACCCTTAACCATCTTCATTACGCGGCGACCAGTGAGGTCGTATACGGGGGCATTGCTCATTGTGGCGTTGTTTGTGTTAACGCTTTCGATACTGCTAACTGTGCCATTAAAGTTCATCGCGATGCTCTGGCTTGCGCTGTTATCAATTTTGACGAAGGCGCGGTTTGCCACAAGTGTAGACTTGGTTGAGCGGAAGAAACCTACATAGCCAGTACCATTGGCACGACCAAATGAGTAAACACCAGTTAAGTCAGTAAGTTCTTCGGTAGTACCTTGCAAGTCGTTATCAATGGCTTCAGCTGCGTCAATAACATTGAGCACAACTCTTTCGTCGCTGCTTGCACCCTTGATGATGATGCCTTGGTTGGCAGGAACGGCATTCACCTTTACCATGGTGAGTTCAGTTTTTTCGCTATTCAATTTACCAGCAAAGGTTTCTACAGTGCCTTTAGCATTGGCTACTTCTATGGCGTAAGGCAAGCAAGTAGTGGCAAAGCGTGCATCATCAGCTTCTGAGTAGTTGAGGGGAAGGGTGATGGTGGCGGGGGTGAGGGTGAAGGCGTAGCTCTTATCTGTGGGGAGAGTGTTAAGATCTATTTTATCAAACTGTACATATTCGTTGTTGTAATTCCATGCATAATCAGCAGCAGAACCAAAACCCCAATTTGAATATTGATATAAACCGAAAGAATTATCATCGAATTTATAAATTTTCCAAATATCATTGCCTCCTGTACCTGAGAATGCTAATCTGCATCGTGGTAAACCTGTGTCACTAAGAATTTGGTTTGATGTAGCAGTTTTGTTTGCTCCCACATTGTGGAATTTAAAGCCATCAAACGGATTACCTGTTACATACCACAAGTCACCATTTACATCGTTCAAGTTTTCAGCTTGAGCGTCTTCGCGGAATTTTAAACTTCCACCATTAGCAAAGAGACGTGTTTGAGTGTTGTTGCTATTTTGGAAATAGTAGTAATATTTTTTGCTATCATCGCTTACTTGGAATGGAGTGGTGATAGTGCAAGTGAGGTTAAATGTTTGGTTGTTGTCCTTATCTGTTACAATGCCTTCGGGCTTCATTACTGAGACATACGCAGGAAGTTCTGTAGGTTCAGGGAATTCACCCTTGGTCATGCCGCCAATCGTAACACTCTTCTTTACGTTGCCATCCAAGAGGTAGTTGTAGGTTACAGAAACAGGCATAGGTACATCATATTCCACCTTGTAGAATTGGAATTTAGCTGTGTTTTCTGCAGCGTGGGCATCTTCTTCGGTATCGTAATACCAATAAGATAATTTGGTGTCGGTGTTAGCACAAACGTAGATGGTTATATTTTGGTATTTATTGAAACCTGTTTGATATTTTACAATATCTCTACCTTTCAGTATGAACCAATTATTGTCTTTGCTGTATTTGAGAGCTGATAAGTTGTTCGCTTTATTTACGTTAAAACTTTGCTTGATAGTACATGAATTACTACCCAAAGACCAACCATTTTGGTCAAACGCCCCAAAGTAATAACCACAGCTCTTATTTTTAATTTGGATGCTACCATCGGCATTTGCGGTAACTTCCCAAATATAAGAATCTTTATCGGTTAAAGTAGTTCCTTCGAGCGCGGGGAAAGCATCGCTCTTGTTGGTGCTTCTTACTTGTTTGTTGCTTGTGTCTCCATACACGTAGGCACCGCCATTAGTTGTCTTGTTAGACATGGTTTTAATGACATAGAAACCCGTAGTAAGTTCGGTGGTAGGAGTTGAGGCCACTTGTTGTGACCATGCAAGACTCACGAAGCAAACCAGCATCGTAAGCAATGCAGTAATTTTTTTGGTCATAATGTTTGTTGTTTTTGTCTTTTTATCGTTCATGTGAATGTGTTGGCTTAAAAATCGAGTGCAAAATTGCTCCTTTAAATGAAAACTGACAATTAAAAGCGCGTTTTTTTGTGGTAATACCGATTTTACTAACATTTTACCGCGGTAATTTGCACATTCACTTGGTAATAGTGCATTTTATGTTGTAGAACATAAAAAGTACCACATTTCCCCCAAAAGGTAGGGTGTTCAAAATCCATATATTTTTCTGCACGGTTTTGTGGGATTTTGATGTCGATAAGTAGCATGGTTAAATGGGTTACCCCGTTAGGTAGGGT
>UQQN01000127.1 GCA_900543155.1 uncultured Prevotella sp. | reverse complement strand
CGAACGGAGGTTGAACGGAGCTCGAACGGAGGTTGAACGGAGCTCGAACGGAGCTTGAACGGAGGTTGAACGGAGCTCGAACGGAGATCGAACGGAGAATCAACGGAGGATGAACGGAGAGCGAACGGAGAGCGAACGGAGAGCGAACGGAGGTTGAACGGAGGAATAGCAAACCCCGAACGTAGGAGTTGACTCTCTTAGCCAAGTGGATATGATAGCTGCACTTGTTTGTGGCGAAGTATTCTTTTGAGTTACCGCCACCAAATTTTCTAGAGACACCCTTGATGATGTCAATGGGAGTGATTTTTGCCATGATAGTAGTGTTTTTTAGGTTAGGAAATAGCTCCAAAATGCGCTCTGTGTTCCTTCGGTATGATATCGGTATGTCTTCGGAATTGTCGTCCGCCAAAATGGAGCGTGTTTTAGCAAGCTTACGAGTGCAAAGTTACAACGCGAAAAAGCGAAATCCAAATTTTCTGCAAATTCGTAGCATTTCGAAAACGCAGAACGATGAAAATACAGGGCTAATAAGTAGGGTGTTTAAAATCCATAATATTTTTCTGCACGATTTTATCGAATTTCGGCGTCGATAAAGGGCATGATTAAATAGGTTACCCCGTTAGGTAGGGTGTTCAAAATCCATAATATTTTTCTGCATGATTTTGAAAAAAATGATATCGTAAATAGTTGATATTCAACAATAATAAACGCAGAAAACGCCTCAATTCGTGTATCGTTTTATTGGGTCACCCCGTTAGGGGTAACCCATAATAACATGCCACTTACCGACAATAAACACCCGATAAAATCATGCAGAACATTTAGCCAATTTTGAACATCCTACCCTACGGGGTAACCCATTTAAACATACTATCGACAAACAACAAAAAACATAACATTCTTCATGTTGCCATACTACGAAAAAGGACTTAATCGACTTCAGCTTCGCGCTCCATAATGCTTGCTGCAAGGCAATCGGCAGTGTGAATAATCATCACTAAAGGATGAAGAGAGTGAGCTGTATCGTAATTACGCTGGTCCTCGAACGAATTCATATTTACACCCCAAGGTCCCATGTGCCAACGAATGGCAAGCATTTCGGGGTCGGTAAGTTCAAGTCCACTACAAAGCAAAAGAATCACAGACTTTTCGCCATGTCCCATAGGAAAATTCTTGTACGACACGTTATAACCGGGCACATCCTCCCACACACCCATTGCATTCTTTTTGCGTTTGGTGGTAGGTTGGTAAATGTCAGACTTGCACACATCGTGCAAGAGACTTGCAATAATCACACTGTCGCGGGGCACTTCACGCTCGATAGTCGGTTCAAGTTTTTTCATACCCTCCCACACCTGCAAAGCAGCCTTGCAAGTGTTGAGCGAATGCAACACCAATCCACCTTTTATGTTAAGATGGTGACCTGCCGAAGCAGGAGCTTCAAAAAAGCCCCATTCTTCAAGATCGCCAATTACATCTTCTAAACCATCGCGGTTACAACTACGGAGTAATTCTAAAAATTCGTTTTTGTAAGGAGTAATATCTATATCCATTCTATTATTGTATTTAAATTACATGCAAATTTACATTTTATGCAGCATCGGGCAATATTTACAAACAGTTTTTTGAAAATGAGCGATAAACATTGGCAATATTTATAACAATATTGTATATTTGCAATCTACAAGCAAATTGCAAACTATACTTTTCAAAAGAAATATATGTTTGTCCATTCAACTCTACACCATGCAACTAACATGAAAAAATTTCTACTCTTAATCTCCACAATACTTACTATTATGGTAAGTGCCAACGCAAGTCCCGAATTTGAGTCTGGCAAAAAATACCGCATTGAATGCAAAGCACACGAAGGGGGTGCCGTTGTTTTAGGACAACAGCATGGTAAATCGTTTCAAATTTACTACGACACTAGCACCAGCTATGACAATGACGCTTGGTGGTATGCCGACGTAGTGAGCGATGGTGTGTATACATTGCGTAATGCTCAAAGTGGTCAATACCTTACACACGACGAAGATTTATACGATAACAACACAGGAAAATACCTGCTGCTTACGGACAATAATGAAGGTAGCATTAGTCAATGGACATTTGAAAATGCGAACGAAAATGGATATTATTACGTAAAATGTATTGGCGCCAATAACAATGCATATTTTAATCTGCGTACTACCAATTTATTGTTAGGCTGCTATGAGAAAGAAACGGCTAACAATGGACTATTCGCCTTCTACGATGAAGAGGGCAACCGAATCGCGGATGACGATACGACGAGTGGTGGAAATACAGGTGGTACGGGTGGAAACACTGGTGGTACGGGCTCTGGTGGAAATACAGGCGGTACGGGTGGAAACATAAGCGGTACGCTTTCCCAATATATCAACTCTATTTATTTAAACGGTCGCCACCTTACTTACGACAATAAAGCCCAAATATATTATTACACCTTGCCCACCTCTGTGCGTCAAGGTGGGGATTTTTTGGTAGAGCTACAATATGAAGCAAACAGTCAGTATGCTGATCACACCCTTCGCATTGAGGATATAGCCCCCGATGCGGTGAACAATCAGCTAACCCTACCCTCACCCACTTGCAGCAAACAATATACAATAAGCCTCACTGACAACAATGGGCAAACTGTAGCATCTGCCCCCTTGCAGTTTACCTACCTCCCTATTGTTGAAATAGGCATCTCTGCCTCAAACATAAGTTATTATTATAACAACACAACTACATTTTGTGTGAGCGAAGGGGACTCCATCAACGACCCTGCGGTGCTTAGTGCCAAACTAAAGATACGCGGTGCCACAAGTTCGGGAAAGCCCAAAAAGTCGTATGCCATCAAGCTTTTTGACGAGAATGGCGCATCACTCGACCATAAGTTTTTTGGGCTTCGCTCTGACAATAATTGGATTCTTGATGCCGCCTACATTGACCCTACTTGTATGCGTAATCGTGTAGCTACCGACCTTTGGAACAAGTTTTCGGTTAATCCTTATTATGCCGACCTCGAACCCAAAGCTCGCACGGGTACACGCGGTCAGTTTGTAGAAGTGTTTATGGACGGAGAATATCACGGTCTATATTGCATGACCGAGAAGATAGACCGCAAACAACTTAAACTCAAAAAATTTGAACCTGCTACCGAAACAGGAGGCGAAGGTGTGGTGCATGGCTTGCTCTATAAAACCAAAAGTTGGGGATATGCCGTACACATGGGACATAATAGCGATAACAACAATTATCCAGGCACCTCGCCCTATAGTTATACAAATCGCTTGGGCAACAGCACATGGGAATACTACGAACAAAAGTATCCCGACTACCAAGAAGAGGCAGTAGACTTTGAGCCTATATATAATGCCGTGAACTTTGTATGCACGGCTACGCAGACAAACTTTGAAAAGAATCTGAAAATTAACTTCGATCTTCCCACACTGCGCGACTACTACCTTTTTATAGACCTGCTCTTGGCCACCGACAACCATGGTAAGAATATGTACTATTACGTATACGACCGACAAAGCGCGTATGGTGACAAGGTGGGCATAGCACCTTGGGACCTTGATGGCGTGTTTGGCATCAGATGGGATGGTTCTACGAGCTACACGTCGGACGCCACACAGAACCTTGATTCTTTTTTGTGGAATTATGAACATGGTCAATTAGGTATTTACGACAAATTGGCTAAAAGCACTACGCTGAGTTGGGACAACTATTTAGCAGCTCGCTACGGAAAACTGCGTGCCAAACACTTTAATCCCGATTCTTTGGCAAATCGCTTTGCCGCATACGCCAAACTTTTTGCCGACAGTCAAGCCGATGTGCGCGAACAAAATAAATGGTCGGGACACAGGAACATACAAAGTGCTGCAACCTATGCCGAGAATTGGGTGAAGCAACGTGTGGCTGCACTCGACGAAAAATATGACTATAACACCTTGCTGCACCAATTGCCCGAAAGTGCCTCAAGCACTGACTCGCTTACTTGGTATGGCATTACACTTCCTCACACGGGCGAAGGATGGACTGCCAATCATAGCGACATATTATCTGCCGAAGTGTCTACTCCCACAGCCACGGGCTTATTGCAAAACCAACAATGGGCTTTGGTTGGAAGCATCAATAAAGGATTTAAAATTAAGAACCGAGCCACAGGTTTGTACTTGGTGAGCAACGGAAACAACATTACACTTGGCACCGACAATGTGGACGATGCAAGTATATTCCTTCCTGCCCTCTCTACTGACACAGACAGTGAAACGCCCGTTTTTGCATGGCGCGTGTCAAAAGGCAAATACCTTAATCTTTCGGGTGGTTCACTTGGCACAGGCACACAACCTAGCACTTATGCCTCGTTTGCCTTGGTACCCAATAGTCAATATATTTTAGACTATGCCCATCGTTTCCAAAATATTCCCGAAGGTGCAGCAGGTTTGCCACACTATTTAGCAGAAGGAGCACATTTGGCACAATATAAAGCACTCTATGCGCAAGCTGTTGCCCAAATGACTTCAACCAATTTGGCGCAACTCGAAGCCATGAACCTACTTGTGGAACAAGGTGGTGAGCCAACCCTTGACGAGGCATTGCCCGAAGGATACTATCGTTTGTGTACCCATGTTGACAATGCGCTTTCGGCTGCATCCGTAAATGGTAATGCACAGTTAGCCATGAGCGATGTAGATGAGCATGCCATCAATCAGATTTGGCATATAGAAACTGCTCATAAGCAGCTACAACTCACACATGCTAATTTACCACAATTTGGTACAGACACCGACTCGCTGACATCTAACCACTTAGGTCTTGTAGCAAACGCACTTAGTTGTGGTCAGTTCAACTTTGTGAATGCACAGGGCAATAAGTTGACCAATGCCCAGGGTGGTGCCGAATGGTATTTAATGCCCGTACGTTCTATTAGCATTCCGCTCACAGCCTACGAGGACTATAGCACCTATGCCACAACCTACTTGCCCTTTGACATTAGTAACGTAGAAGGCGCACAAGCTTATGTGGCAGAGGATCCCATAAATGGCTACATGAAGCTCGACTCTGTGAGCAACTTTAGCCGTGCTACGGGTGTATTGCTTATAAGCGACGAGGGTAATGCACAAGCCACACTCACCTTGGGTGTAGCAGATAGCACACAAAGTTACCTCATGGGTACGTTTGTAGACACCCCATTGTCTGACTCTTTGACAACACGCTATCTTGTGTTTAACCAATCACTCACTGACACAGATTCACTTGCCATGGGCTTCTTCAAATTGGATAGCATGCAGCTAACAGCTAACACGGCTTATGCAATGTCTGCCGAGAACTATGACTACCTATTGTTAGGCGAAGCTCCTGTGGTGCCTGAACCTTCTGAACCAGGAACTGGTGGCGGTGAAACTGGTGGTGGAACTACTGAACCTGAAAATCCGGATACACCTGTTGTGGGTGTTAAGGATGTAAATCTGACAAAAGGCAATGACTCTCTGCCCTACTACAACTTGAGTGGTCGCCGTGTAATGCACCCTGTGAAGGGCGGTGTTTACATTCAAGGTGGCAAGAAAGTTATTAAGTTTTAGACTGAGGAGTTCCTTATCTGCTTTGGGCAGATAAGGAACTTGTAACAAAGATTTTTCCCTTTAAGGGATGAGATAAAGTAGCCAGGTATATGATAATGGATTACCCCGTTAGGTTGGGTGTTCAAAATTGGCAAAATGTTATGCATAACTTTGAGGATATTTTGATATTGTGTTTAGTTGATATTCAACAATAACAAACGTAGAAATTGCCTCAATTCGTGTATTATTTTAATGGATCACCCCGTTAGGGGTGAGATAAGGT
>UQQN01000126.1 GCA_900543155.1 uncultured Prevotella sp. | reverse complement strand
TCCATGTAATTTATCGACGTCAAAAATCCGATGAAATAGTGCAGAAAAATATTATGGATTTTGAACACCCTACCCTTGGGGAAAACTTGCGTCATGAAATAGAACTTGGGGTATTTTGATTGTGCGCCTTTTTTGTGTCCACAGACAAAAGAGACTCTCCCCAAAAAGTCAATACATACCCTACCTCACCTACATTGGAAAATGTGATACGCCCTTCTATATAAACCATTAAATAAATCAAAAATCGGAAAAATAGAATACTTTTTCCGAAGACAAATCATGCAAACGTAATAAAAAGTCGCTACCTTTGCATAACAGCGAAGGTAAGCTGCACCTCGGCATAAAGTTCAAACACGTTTGACATTCTGCACTCGGTTTGCATTACCTTTGCAAAATAGCGAAGGTAAGCTGCACATTGAATGGCAACTTCCCTTGCAAAACCATTACAAAAACGTGCACTTTGCACCTTAACTAAAAAAAGGAACAAAATGAAAAAGTCGCTATTGTTAACAGCTTTGTGCTTGAGCACCTTGGGAGTTTATGCACAAGATGACGATGTGTACTTCGTTCCATCGTCGAAAGACAAAATAGAAAGTAAAGATACTTATAACGCTGACCCCGGACGCTCTACTTATACGCCTATCGTTACTAACGATGACGAGGCTTTTAGCCAAAGTAATTGGGCTAACGGACGTGGAAATGGTAAATGGGATGTTGATGCCTATAACCGACGCGGAAAAAATTATAACCAAAACGTAAATGACTCTCTCTCTTTGCAGGAGGGGTATGACCAAGGTTATGAAGATGGGTATGAGGATGGTTCGTGCACTGCACGAATCGTGCGATTTGCTGCACCACGCGCAGGGGTTGTTGTGAGCAGTCCTTTCTACTTAGACTACTACGACATTTGCTATGACCCCTTCTATTACGGCTATGGCTCGCCCTGGAGTTGGGGTTGGAGTGGTTGGTATGGTTGGGGTAGCTGGTATGGCTGGCGCCCTTATTATAGTTGGTCGTGGAGCTGGGGGTGGCATTCACCTTGGTACGGTGGATGGTACGACCCTTGGTATGGACCTGCTTGGGGTGGACACTATTGGGCATGGAACCCTCGTCCGCTTCCTGCAAATGCGAAACCTGGAGCTAGAGGGGGTTGGACTGCACGTGGCGGTAGTCGGGGCGCTGGGTTGCCTATGAACGGCTCTTCGGTAGCTAACGACACGCGGTTTAGCACTTCGGGGGGTGGTCGCGGATTTGGCAGTGGCACACGCACCAATTCGCGTGGTAGCTCTTGGACGCCAAGCAGCAATAGTGGACGATATAACTCGCCCAATAACAGCTCGAGTGGCAATAGGGGCTTTAACCCGAACAATAGCCGAGGGTTGGGCAATAATAATTCGCGCAGCAATAACTCTTATGACTCTAACCGCAGTACGCAACGTCAGCAATACTCGCAACCTTCGCAGCCGTCGCGCAACAATAACAGTAGTTTTGGCAGTGGACGTGGCTTAGGTTCTGGCAGTAGTTTTGGCAGTGGCGGTAGCTTTGGCGGTGGTGGACGTGGTTTTGGCGGCGGAGGTGGTAGAAGCGGTGGACGTGGCAGATAATCTCCCCCTCCCTCTCCTATCTCTTCAACTCTGTGGTGTGCTTATGCGTGTGATTTGCAATTTAACGGACGTGCCCTGAAAGGTATGGCGCATAAGGTTGGTTTGTATCGCCCCGAGAAAGACGTATCACACATTTGCCCCCTCCTTCTAAACATTTATTTAATCTCGAATAAACATGAAACGAAAATATGCATTGGCACTTGCAGCTATGACGCTTTGTGGCAGTTTAAGTGCACAGGATATATATAAAATTGAGGCGCTCACGGGTAGTGACCTCAATGGTACGGCTCGTTATGTGGGCATGGGTGGCGCTATGAGTGCATTGGGTGCTGACCTTTCTGCCATTGGTGCGAACCCTGCGGCTATTGCTTTGTTCCGTCGTAGCGATGCTTCTATCACGGGTAGTGCTACGATTCAGGCTGATGCGCAACTTATGGGCGACATTAACAAGGCACGTGGTTCGTTCGATCAAGGTGGCTTTGTTTATGCCATGAACATGGGGCATGGCAGCAAACTCAAATTTATGAACTTTGCCTTTAACTACCAAAAAAAGCGTAACTTGAAGAACTACATTGGATTGGACAATGTGGGGCTAAGCAATGGGCTTTCGCAATCTTGGCAAATGCAGGAGTTGGCTTACTATAATGGACAACCGCTCGACCTTAGTGCGAATGGTTCGGGTGTGAACTATACCACGCCTTTTGCTATCAACGCATACGATGCTCAAATGATTGTTCCCGTATATGGCGATGATGGTAAACTGGCAGGATATAACGTGCGTAATGCACAGAGCTATGACTATCAGCGCGTGCAGTGGGGTGGCATTCAGCAATACGACTTTAACCTTTCGTTCAACATTGACAACCGTTTCTATGCGGGTGTTACTTTGGGCTTATACAATGTGAACTTGCACAATATGCTTTATTATAGCGAATTGTTGGGCGAGAATGTGTATGATGCGAGTGGCAATGTTACGGGTGTCAACACGATTGGACGATATAAAATGGCATTGGCTGAAAACATTACGGGTTCGGGCTTCGATGCTAAATTTGGTTTTATTTATCGTCCCATCGAAACGAGTCCTTTCCGCATTGGTTTTTCATTTAGCACGCCTATTTATTACGACTTAACGCAAAATGCTAGTTTGCGCATGGTGGCTCCTTTTGAGTTTACCGACAAGAATAATAACACTTATGCTCAAACTCAAGCAGACTATAATACGGGCGATGTGGACTACCGCATTCGCACTCCTTGGAAGTTGGGCATTAGCGCTGCTACCACGGTAGGTAATTATTTGGCTGTTGACGCTGAGTATGAGATTAGTCGCTACACTGGTGCACAGCTGCGTTGGCCCGACTATGGACGTGGCTATTGGGGAGACGATTATAATGTTTCCTCTACGCGCGACCACGATATGGACACTGAAATTGATGCTTGCTTTAATACGGTGCAGACTTTCCGTGCGGGTGCTGAACTGCGCTTAGCTCCTGGACTTTACGGACGTGTGGGTTATAACTATGTGACAGCGCCCTTTAAAGAAAATGCTTACCTTAACACGATGACGAATAGTGATGCCTACCACTATAGCATGAACACGGACTACGTGAACTTGGGTGCCATTAACCGCGTTACTGCGGGTTTGGGCTATAAGGGCAAGCACTTCTATGGTGATGTGGCATATCAATATCAAAAGCAAACGGGCGAGGTTACTCCGTTCCGTGCCACTGACCTTGAAACGTATGCTCCGCTTACGGCTTCGCGTAGCGTGGACTTTAAGCGCCACAATGTGATGCTCACTTTAGGATGCAAATTCTAATTTGAAGAACTCAAGTTTCGGATTTAGTCAAGACGCCCTTTCAGCCCGTGCTTTTACTAAATCCAAAACTTGAGTAAGAATAAATACTACATTCCTTTACTTAAGACAACCACCCCACCACGCGAGTGGTTGTCTTATTGCATATTAAGAACTATTTTAAAACGATTTTGAACACTATGAAACGAATTCTTTATATTATCCCTGCAGCTATGCTGCTCTTGGCATCATGTGCCTCTTCGCAATCAGCCTACACCGTAGGAGGTGAATGGCAAGTAACTAACATGAACGGCAAAAGCATTACGCCATCAGACGAAACACCCTTTATTGGTTTTGACCGCGCAAACGGAAATGTGTATGGTTTTACGGGTTGTAACCGACTGACAGGAACCGCCAACCTAAAAAAACTGGCTAACGGCAAAGTGGACTTTAAACAAATGGGTATGACGCAGATGCTCTGCCCCGACGATGTTTACGAAACCGAGTTTATGGAAGCTTTGAACCAAGCTACTTCTATGGAAATGAAGGGCAATGAAATGCTTCTGAAAAACAAACAAGGTAAAATAGTTCTCACGCTGAAAAAGAAATAAAAATGGCTGCCGCTGACGACAAAAAAATTATATTCTCGATGGTCGGTCTGTCAAAGACCATCAAGCAAAATAATAAGCAGGTTCTTAAAAACATTTACCTCAGTTTCTTCTACGGTGCAAAAATCGGTATCATTGGTTTGAATGGTGCGGGTAAGTCTACGTTGATGAAGATTATCGCTGGCTTAGACAACGACTATCAGGGCGAAGTGGTTTTCTCACCTGGCTACACCGTGGGCTACTTGCCTCAGGACCCTCACCTCGATGATGACAAGACCGTTAAAGAGATTGTGCAAGAAGGTGTGCAAAATGTGGTAGACGCCTTAGCCGAGTATGAAGAAATTAACCAAAAATTTGGTTTACCCGAATACTACGAGGACGAGGAAAAGATGAACCAACTCTTTGCCCGTCAAGGCGAATTGCAAGACATTCTTGATGCTACCGATGCTTGGAATCTTGACAGCCGATTAGAACGTGCCATGGACGCACTGCGTTTGCCGCCTGCCGACCAAAAAGCTGAACATCTCTCAGGAGGTGAACGCCGCCGTGTGGCTTTGTGCCGTTTGTTGTTGCAAAAGCCCGACGTGCTGTTGCTCGACGAACCTACCAACCACCTCGACGCTGAGAGCATTGACTGGCTCGAACAGCACTTAAACCAATATGAAGGTACTGTGATTGCTGTAACACACGACCGTTACTTCCTTGATGACGTGGCTGGTTGGATTCTTGAACTCGACCGCGGCGAGGGCATTCCTTGGAAGGGTAACTACTCTTCATGGCTTGAACAGAAGAGCAAGCGCATGGAACAAGAGGAGAAGGTGGCAAGCAAACGTCGCAAGACTTTGGAACGAGAACTTGAATGGGTTCGTATGGCTCCGAAGGCTCGTCAAGCCAAGGGTAAGGCGCGTTTGAACTCATACGACAAGTTGCTTAACGAAGACCAGAAGGAAAAAGAACAGAAGCTCGAAATTTTTATTCCCAACGGTCCACGCTTGGGTAATAAGGTGATTGAGGCTCACGGTGTGTCTAAAGCCTTTGGCGACAAGGTGCTCTACAAGGACCTCGACTTCACACTTCCCCCTGCAGGCATTGTGGGTGTAATTGGTCCTAATGGTGTGGGTAAAACTACGCTTTTCCGCTTAATTATGGGTCTTGACAAACCCGATGCAGGCACATTCGAGATGGGCGAAACCGTAAAGTTGGCATACGTTGATCAGCAACACAAAGACATCGACCCCGAAAAGTCTGTTTACGAGGTTATTAGTGGTGGTAGCGAATTGATGCGTATGGGCGGACGCGACATTAATGCACGTGCCTACCTCAGCCGCTTTAACTTTGCTGGTGCCGACCAAGAGAAAAAGTGTGGTGTGCTCTCTGGTGGTGAGCGCAACCGCTTGCAATTGGCGCTGGCCTTGAAACAGGAGGGCAATGTGCTCTTGCTCGATGAGCCTACCAACGATATTGACGTTAATACGCTCCGCGCACTCGAAGAAGGTCTTGAAGCTTTTGCTGGTTGTGCTGTTGTAATTAGCCACGACCGTTGGTTCCTTGACCGCATCTGTACCCACATTCTTGCTTTTGAGGGCGATGGCAACGTGTTCTTCTTTGAAGGTTCATACACCGACTACGAGGTGAACAAAGCTAAACGCTTAGGGCTTGAAGAGCCTAAGCGCATACGCTATCGCAAACTCGAGGACTAATTTTTCAACTTTTGTTTTAAGGGTGGTTCTAATATTTCGTTTTAGAACCACCCTTAATGTGTATCGACTTGGTTACTCAAGTTGTATGTTGAGGGCGCAAGTTTTTCTCCCTTGGAATAGGGGATTCAAAATCCGCCAAATTTTTCCACGCCATTTTATGTCAAATTATTGCTGTCCGGTAAAACTTCAAAGAACATAAAATTCCTCCCCGAAGTCC
>UQQN01000125.1 GCA_900543155.1 uncultured Prevotella sp. | reverse complement strand
CCCCTAACGGGGTAACCCATTATAACGACACGTAATTAGAGTTTTGTATATTACGATTCTTGGTGAATATCAATAATTTACAATATTAGAATGTCCTCAAAATCATGCAGAAAAATATCATAGATTTTGAACACCCCACTCTAACAGGATAATTTCTTGTAATATATCTAATATCTTTAGAAAAAATTTCTTGCTATAGCTTTGAGTTTCATGCGGTTGGGCACGGTTTCAAGGGTATCTTCGTCTACGTGACAGAGGTCGCGGATGGCATAGATGTTGAGCGATTCGTCGGTTGACATTCTGCCGACATTGCTAAATAAATGATTGCGTGCATCTATTATCTCTATTGCCTCGTTATTGTAATCGGCAGGCTCCATACTGGCTCGTAGCTCTGCGTTGATAAACGACTCAAGCGCATCTATAAAATCTTCTATTTCTATCATAAGAATCTAATATCTATCGTTATCGTATAACCTAAAAGCTATTATATACTATTCCCCCGAAACTTACCATTCTACGGTACGACCTAACACGTGCTTCTTAATGCTAAAATAAAGACGTAGTTGCAAACGAAAGAGGAAGAAAGAGCGTAATGGCCAAAAACCAAATTTACGTTTGATGCGTGGTGACACGTATGCAAAATTAAAAGTGCGCTTTAACTGACGCATACGGCTACACACCTGCTGGCGTTGTGCCGCACTGAATTGGGCACGATGCTTATAAAGATAACCATAACAACCCACAAAATTCTCCCAGCGGTGGGTTTCGTAAATGCTGAGCAAACGTTGGGGCTCACGTACATTGCCCATAGCCACCTCGTGTTGCAACTGCTGCATCATACTCCAATTTGCCTCCATATAGTCGAACCGACGCATGCTGCAACGCTGTGTACACGAAGCTGCATGGTGACGATAATAGTAAGTGCCATCGGTCATTACCACACGACGTGCATGCAAATAGTGTAAACGTGTGGTGTTGTCGTCGCTATAAAGTCTACAAGAGGTATCGTAGGGATAGCGCTTGTGTAGACTGGTGCGCACCACGTTAATGCCAGGAATGCCACTGGTAAGACTCAATCGACAAGCTTCTTCGCCCGTCAATGTGCTTTGTGAGGCAGTATTGCGAAGAAGAGTTTCGGTTTCGGTGGCCTCATCATAAAGCATCACACGCATTACCGCAACATCGTTCTCTTCATTTTCTTGCAAGGCTTGGTAAGCTTGTGCCAAGGCATCGGGAGCATACCAATCGTCAGCATCGAGCATGGTGGTATATTCACCCTCAGCCACCGATAAACCTAAATTGCGAGCCTCGGCTTGACCACTATTTTTTGGGGTACGCAAACTCACAATGCGAGAATCGTGCGAGGCATAATAGGAGATGATTTGTGAAGAGGAGTCGGTAGAACAGTCATCAATGCAAACAATTTGTATGTCGCGCAATGTTTGCTGACACAATGATTCAAGACATTGCGACAAATAACGTTCGGCATTATAAACAGCCACCAATATGCTGATTTTTGTCATTGCTAAGAAGAAGAGGAAATCGAAATATTTAGAACTTACAGCCTTGAAAAGGCATGCCCAAAAATCACTTTTTAAACCTTGCTAAGAAACCCTTTACTTTGCTCCATAAATTGGCTTCGCGATTAAACAACCGCACAGACAAGGTGATGGAGATTACTGCGCACACCACACCCACAAGGCAACGAAGCGTTAAAGGAAGGCAGAGTGCTGCATAAACTGTGGCACTGAGCAATAAGAATTGCACCACGAGCACGAGGGGCGAAGTGGACTTAAACTTATAACCGTATTTAAAACGATAAACACTATGTATGAGCAGTAGGTCGATAAGTCCCATAGTCGACAGCCCCCAACCGATGCCTTGCAATCCACCCAAGTGATAAGATAAGGGAACGGAAAGGGCTAACAACACGTCGTAAATAATTTCCATGCCCATGTACACCTTTGAATGTCCTGCAGCAAGGGGCAAATAACCAGCTGGGAGAGTTAGGGCTTTGAAGAAGATGTAGAACACGGCACAGGTAGACATGCTCACAGCATGCGAAAAGGCACTGGAGAACAGCAAAGGTACGGCTATGGGCATAAAGAGCACAAAGACCACAAGCACAGGGGCTACAAGCAACACACAAACCTCGATTTGCTTATTAACCGTGTCGATCATCGCATGACGCTGATGTATGACAGACGAAAGGCGCGGAAAATAGTCATTTTCGACCGCTGTAAACACGAGCGAGGCATAGCTTACCACCATAATAAATCCGCAGTTATAATAGCCCACAGTGTCGATGCCACCCACACGCAACAATAGGGCTCGCATCACATATTCTGCACCCTGACCAAAGACTCCTGCCACGATAAATGCCAAACCAAGTTTTACGAAAGGTATACCATATTTAAGCGTAGAGCGATTGATGCCACGCAGTTGCCAAGGCATTACTTTGTGACTATAGTAAAGATGGATGAGCAAAATGCCAAGGGTGCTGAGCAACAGGGCGGGAATGATACCCGACATGCCCCAAAAACCATAAATGGGAACATAGACGATGAGCGAAAGTACACCACACAACACAGACACTGCTGCGACTCGCTTTAAACACTTTAGTCCTTTGAGTATTGCCAATTCGCCCCCTGTAATGGTCATCATGCCCACCATGAGCGAAAGAGAGGCAAAGGCTGAGGTGTATTGATAATTGCCAAAGGTAAAATAGCTGAGTGCAGGACTGGCTATGAGCGTAAGTACTACACCTAACAGGGCTGCCAAAACACTCCAAGTGCGCACGGAGCGTACACTTTTTCGCACAGCTTCAGTATCGCCCGTAGCTTGCTGACTGGCGATGTCTTTGATGGCACTGAAACTGATGCCAAGGTTGGTGCTTTGGTTGAGCAGATTGGCTGCCGTGTTATAGATGTTCATTAGCGCCAAACCTGTGGGACCTAAGAACATGGCTACTGCCTTGTTACGCAAGATGCCGACCAACAAGCCTAAACCTTGCACACCACCAAACAACCAAGTGTATTTGAGTACGTGGCTATAAGATGCAGAAGACATTTTTAAGTATTAAGTATTAAGTAATAAGTATTACAAACTATTGCAAATCTTAAGGAATAAGCTATTACTAGCTATTGCAAATCTTAAGGAACTAGCTTCGAATCTGCAATAGTTTGTAATACTTATTACTTAATACTTATCACTTATTAGTGTTGTTTAAACCATAAAATATTTTGCTTGCGGATTGCTTAAATACAAACCACAAACAGTGCTTTGCGGATACATGGCACCATTCTCGGTAAGGGTTATGCCCAATGCGTTGAAATTGAGCAAACGACTTACAGGGAAGATGAGTTGCTGATTGGGCAAAGAGGGATAACCCACCGCAGGACGGATGCCTTGATAGGCTGCACGGGCAAGGTCGGAAAGACTCAATGACTCGTTGGGTGCATACCCCCACAACTCTTTGCGCACTTTCTCGTGTAACCATTCACTGGTGGCTTCTGCCAAACGGTCGCCCACACTCTGCATTAACAAGCTATTAAAGTCGTCGGTACCCGATTGTTTCAAAGCTTCGAGTTCAGCTACAAACGAGGGAGATACGGTCACAGCAAATGTACCCACATAGTCCTCGTAAGCACGAGGTGCCACATAGTCGCAGAGCGACAAACAAGGCTCGCCATGTGTAGCAGGGTGTGACTGACGCGGAGTGTCTAACTCTAAATCATTGCCCCCCACTGCACCACGCAGAATAATGCTGTGGTCGGTGCCATAGGCTGGATAAAAACCTACTTGAGCTTGCATGTAATGACGCGTTTGCAAGGCATCGAGCAATGCCTCGGCTTCACGCTGTATGTGGGCTGCCTCTTCAGTGCCTTGACGCACACGCCATAGATTATAAAAATAAATCCAATTGATATAAGGACGTACCTCGGCTATAGAGATGTGAGGCAAAGTGCGATAGCCCACAAAGGTGGGACGAGGCAGTGATTCTTTGTCCCAATCAATGTGAAGACGCACCTTATTGACATCGTCAATAGCAGGCACCACAGCAGCTTGTTGCAACAAGTTTTTAGCTGCTTTCTGTGCATGATACTTCTTAACGAGTTCAGCTTGCTGACGTGCATTTTCAGCAATCACATGGTCGCGTTCACTACTCATAAGTTGCATAGAGAGCACAGCGTTAATAGAGGCGTCTTTTACATGAAACACGGGACCATTATATAACGGGGCAATCTTTAATGCGGTGTGAAGGGGCGAAGTGGTTGCACCACCTACAAAGAGTGGCGTGTCGATGCCTGCCTCTGCAAGGGCTTGTGCGGTATGACACATCTCGTCGAGCGAGGGAGTAATCAATCCACTCAAGGCTATAAAATCGGCATGATGCTGAAGGGCGGCTTGCACAATTTGTTCGGCAGGCACCATCACCCCGAGGTCTATCACCTCAAAGTTATTACAGCCCAACACCACAGCCACTATGTTTTTGCCAATGTCATGCACATCGCCCTTTACCGTAGCTACAAGATAGCGCCCATTGCTTTGCGCATCTGCTTGTTTGGCTTGTTCAAGATAGGGCTGCAATATGGCTACAGCCTTCTTCATGGTGCGAGCTGACTTTACCACTTGTGGCAAAAACATTTTGCCTTCACCAAAAAGGTCGCCCACACGCTGCATACCTTGCATTAAAGGTCCTTCGATAATGGCACCTGGGGCTTCATACACACCCAGGGCTTCATGAAGGTCTACCTCTAAAAATTCATCGTCGCCAGTGCGCAAAGCATTCATTAAGCGTTCGCTGAGATCGAGTGTAGAACGGTCTACCTGTGGAGTTGCCACAGCAGTGGGCACATTATTTTTTTGTGCAAGCAACTCTTGGGCTTTGCCTATGAGATGCTCGGCAGCATCTTCGTTACGACAAAGCAACACGTCCTCAATGAGGGTGAGAAGGTCTTGGGGAATATCGCCATACATCACCTTGCTGGCTGGGTTCACAATGCCCATGTCCATACCACGCTGCATGTTGTGGTAAAGGAACACAGCATGCATTGCTTCGCGCAGATAATTGTTGCCACGAAAAGCAAACGAGAGGTTGCTCACACCGCCACTCACATGAGCATGGGGCAAGTGGGTTTTAATCCATTCTGTGGCACGAATAAAGTCGAGACCATAAAGATCGTGCTCTTTCATACCCGTGGCAACAGTGAGCACATTGGGGTCGAATATAATGTCGTGCGGATCAATACCCACTTGTTCGGTGAGCAATTTATAAGCACGTTGACATATTTCTATTTTGCGAGCATAGGTTGTAGCTTGTCCTTCTTCGTCGAAAGCCATAACTACCATAGCTGCGCCATATTGATGGATGGTACGGGCATGGTCAAGAAAGAGTGCTTCGCCTTCTTTCAACGAGATGGAGTTGACCACGCATTTGCCTTGCACACACTTTAGGGCTTCTTCGATTACCGAAAAGCGTGAGGAGTCTATCATCCAAGGAATGCGAGCTACCTCAGGGTCGGATGCCATGAGATTGAGAAAATGCTTCATCTCGGCAGTGGCATCAAGCAAACCGTCGTCCATGTTGACATCGATTAAACTGGCACCATCGCGCACTTGTTTACGAGCTATGCCGAGGGCTTCGTCGTATTGCTTTTCGTTTATCAGACGCAAAAATTTGCGACTACCAGCCACATTACAACGCTCGCCCACATTCATGAACATGCCTGCTACCGGACTAAAGGCTTCTAAGCCTGAGAGCCAATCTATTTTATTTTCTGTAGGACGTGGGCGTCCCATACGTCCTTCTGCCATCTTGGCTATGGCACGAATATGGTCGGGAGTTGAACCACAACATCCTCCCACAATATTGACACAACCATCGTCTATAAAACCTTGAATGGCACTTGCCATGAGTTCGGGTGTCTCGGTATATTCACCTTCTTCATTAGGCAAACCTGCATTGGGGTGTGCACTGATGCGAT
>UQQN01000124.1 GCA_900543155.1 uncultured Prevotella sp. | reverse complement strand
ATTTATTTGACATAAAATGGCGTGGAAAAATTTGGCGGATTTTGAACACCCTACCCATTTGGTCATGGCGTAACATATAACCAGACATGAGCGTTCATTGTGCATTATCGGCGACACCACGGCAATTCAAGCAAGGCACTATTGCAAAAAAATCCCACTGCAACGAGAGATTGCAGCGGGATTTATATAAGGAAACGTGACCTGTTAAAAGGCAATTAGGAAAATTCGGTCTCGTCCTATTTCAATATGTTGTGATAAATCTGTATCAATCCCCCAAAGAGAGGATTTTTAGAAACAGATTAGTCAGCCAACTTTGCCTTGATGAACTCGCGGTTCAAACGAGCAATGTTAGAGATAGACTCGTTCTTGGGGCAAACAGCCTCGCAAGCACGTGTATTGGTACAGTTACCAAAGCCGAGTTCGTCCATCTTAGCCACCATAGCCTTAGCACGCTTAGCAGCTTCGGGGCGACCTTGAGGAAGGAGTGCAAACTGGCTAACCTTAGAGCTAACGAAGAGCATAGCAGAACCATTCTTACATGCTGCAACGCAAGCGCCACAACCGATGCAAGTAGCACAGTCCATAGCTTCGTCGGCATCCTGCTTAGGGATAAGGATAGCGTTAGCATCCTGAGGAGCACCAGTACGTACGCTGATATAACCACCAGCAGCCTGAATTTCGTCGAATGCAGAACGGTCTACCATGCAGTCCTTGATTACAGGGAATGCTGCAGAACGCCAAGGCTCAACAGTGATTACATCGCCATCGTTGAAGCGACGCATGTAGAGCTGACAAGTAGTGGCACCAGCCTCTGTCTTGCCGTGGGGTGTACCATTGATGTAGAGCGAGCACATACCGCAGATACCTTCGCGGCAGTCGTGATCGAAAACGAAAGGTTCTTTACCCTCTTCGATGAGTTCTTCGTTGAGGATGTCGAGCATTTCGAGGAAAGAAGTATCATCGGGGATGTTGTGCATCTCGCGAGTGTCGAAGTGACCCGCATCCTTGGGGCCATTCTGCTTCCAATACTTGATTGTGAAAGATATATTCTTAGCCATGGCTTATTAGTTCTTGTAGTTACGGGTTTTTACTTCGATTGCTTCATACTTCAAGGGTTCTTCGTACTTAACGGGATCCTTGTCTTCACCCTGGTATTCCCAGCATGAAACGTAGAAGCAGTTTTGGTCGTCGCGCTTAGCTTCGCCTTCCTCAGTTTGGTGTTCAACACGGAAGTGACCGCCGCAAGATTCTTCGCGGTGGAGTGCGTCGATAGCGATGAGCTGACCCATAGTGATGAAGTCGTTCAAACGGATAGCCTTGTCGAGCTCTACGTTTACGCCTTCGATATGAGGAACGAAGAGGTTTGTTTCGAACTCCTTGCGGATTTCCTTCAACTTAGCGAGAGCTGTTTGGAGGCCTTCCTTGGAACGAGCCATACCTACGTATTCCCACATTACGTGACCGAGTTCCTTGTGGATGCTGTCAACCGACTTCTTACCATTGATGTTGAGCAAGTGGTTGATGTGATCTTGCACAGTCTTTTCGGCAGCAACGAACTCGGGGAGGTCGGTGCTGAAACGGGGAACAGTGATTTGGTCGCTGAGGTAGTTCTGGATGGTGTAAGGAAGAACGAAGTAACCATCTGCCAAACCTTGCATAAGGGCAGAAGCACCGAGACGGTTAGCACCGTGGTCTGAGAAGTTACACTCACCAATAGCGAACAAACCAGGAATGTTAGTAGAGAGTTCGTAGTCAACCCAGAGACCACCCATTGTGTAGTGGATAGCGGGGTAGATCATCATCGGGTTGGTATATTCGATGCCGTCGTCACCCTTGCGTACAACCTGACCAGGCTTAACGTCGGTAATTTCTTCGTACATATCGAAGAGGTTACCATAACGCTGGAGAACAACGTCGATACCCAAACGACCGATAGCTTCGGTAAAGTCGAGGTAAACAGCGAGACCCGTGTTGTTTACGCCGAAGCCAGCGTCGCAACGCTCTTTTGCTGCACGTGAGGCAACGTCACGGGGAACGAGGTTACCGAATGCGGGGTAACGACGTTCGAGGTAGTAGTCGCGATCAGCCTCGTTGATGTCAGTAGGCTTAATTTCGCCCTTCTGGAGTTTAACAGCGTCTTCCTTCTTCTTGGGAACCCAAATACGACCATCGTTACGGAGAGACTCAGACATAAGCGTAAGCTTAGACTGCTTGTCGCCGTGAACGGGGATACAAGTGGGGTGGATCTGCACATAAGCAGGGTTAGCAAAGTAAGCACCCTTGCGATAAGCAGCGATAGCTGCCGAGCAGTTACAACCCATAGCGTTAGTAGAGAGGAAGTATGTATTACCATAACCACCAGTAGCCAAAACTACTGCATGAGCAGCGAAGCGTTCGAGCTTGCCGTTAATGAGGTTACGAGCAATGATACCACGTGCACGACCATCGATAATAACAACGTCTTGCATTTCGTAGCGACAGAAGAGTTTTACTGTGCCTGCATGAACCTGAGCCATAAGTGCTGAGTAAGCACCGAGGAGGAGCTGCTGACCAGTTTGACCCTTTGCATAGAAAGTACGGCTAACCTGTACACCACCGAAAGAACGGTTAGCCAAGAGGCCACCATATTCGCGAGCAAAAGGTACACCCTGAGCTACACACTGGTCGATGATGTTAGCACTTACTTCAGCCAAACGATAAACGTTAGCTTCGCGTGCACGGTAGTCACCACCCTTTACAGTATCGTAGAAAAGACGGTAAACAGAGTCACCATCATTCTGATAGTTCTTGGCAGCGTTGATACCACCCTGAGCGGCGATAGAGTGTGCACGACGGGGAGAGTCTTGGATGCAGAAGTTGAGCACCTTGAAACCCATTTCACCGAGAGAAGCAGCAGCCGAAGCACCGGCAAGACCTGTACCTACAACGATGATGTCGAGCTTACGCTTGTTGGCGGGGTTCACCAATTTCTGATGAGCCTTATAGTTGGTCCACTTTTCAGCAACGGGACCCTGAGGTATTTTAGAATCTATATTAGCCATGATAGGAAATTCTTTTTTATTGGGGTTACAAGTTTAGAGTTTGTGCCACGCATTTATGCCTTTTAGAATAAAGAGAACATATATTTTATAATGGTAAAAACCCTTTCACTTGAAATTATGTGTTACGCTGCAACACAAGCACCACCGCAGAAGGCGAACTTGAGAGCTACAACGAGGAAGCAAAGCATGAGCACAGTAACGTAGATGTTACCAATGCAACGCCAGCGATTGAACCAAATCTTGCCGCTCCAACCAAGAGTCTGCATAGCGCTCCAGAAGCCATGAGTCATGTGGAACCAGATAGCAACGAACCACACTACATAGAGGACAGTGAAGATAGGATTGCTAAAAGTGAGAGCGATGATGCTGTAACCATCAGCGGGGTCGATGCTATTGCCCACATAAGCAAAGCCATTGCCCATCAACTCGGCAAACATCATGTTATACCAAAAGTTGAACAAGTGGAGCAAAAGACCGAGCACAATGATAATGCCGAGCACGAGCATGTTTTGCGATGCCCACTCTACCTTTTCGGGTTTGCAAACCACTGCATAGCGGTTGTTGCCACGAGCCTTACGGTTCTGGAAAGTCAGAATGAAGGCGTAGATGAAGTGGATGGCTACGAGAGCAGCGAGGCCGAGGGTAGCAGCTACAGCATACCAGTTGGCACCCAACATTTCGCATACCATGTTATAGCCATCTTTTGAGAAGAGGGCTACCAAGTTCATGCAACCATGAAATGTGAGGAACAGAATGAGCGCGATGCCAGTTACTGACATGATAACCTTCCGTCCGATGGATGAGTTAGTTAACCACATAAAATGATTTGAATTAAGTTGATATTTAAGATTATTATTATTGGCTAAAGCCTGAAATGTGCCCACAGATGTCGGCACATTTTTTCCCTATAAATAGGGAGTAGACTTAATCTCCGTGCAAAATTAAAAGTTTTTATTCGGCTTTGCAAGTTTTAAGTACATGTTTTTCGCACTTTCGTTTTGCATTGTAAAAAGCATGGGTTAACTTTGCATCAAAATTATAATTAAACAAACAATGGAACACTCACTTTTTCTTTACAATACGCTGACCCGTCGCAAAGAATTGTTCAAACCAATTCATGAGGGTCACGTGGGCATGTATGTGTGCGGACCTACCGTTTATGGCGACGCACACTTGGGACACGCACGTCCGGCTATTACCTTCGACCTTGTGTTTCGCTACCTTCAACACTTAGGTTATAAAGTGCGTTATGTGCGCAATATTACCGACGTGGGTCACTTGGAACACGATGCCGATGAAGGTGAAGACAAGATTGCGAAGAAGGCACGTCTTGAACAACTCGAACCGATGGAAGTGGCACAATACTATACAAACCGCTTTAATGCGGCTATGAGCAAACTCAATGTGTTGCCTCCTAGCATTGAACCGCATGCCACAGGTCACATCATTGAACAAGAACAGTTGGTGCAACAGATTCTAGACAATGGATATGCCTATGAGTCGAATGGCTCAATCTATTTTGACGTGGTGAAGTATAATGAGGACCACAAATATGGTATTCTCTCTGGTCGTAATCTTGAGGATGTACACGATGCCAGCCGTGAACTTGACGGTGTGGGCGAAAAGCGTCATCAAGTAGACTTTGCCCTTTGGAAGAAGGCGCAGCCCGAACACATCATGCGTTGGCCTTCGCCTTGGAGTGAGGGTTTCCCTGGTTGGCACTGCGAATGTACTGCGATGGGACGTAAATACTTGGGCGCACACTTCGACATTCATGGGGGTGGTATGGACCTTGTTTTCCCGCACCACGAGTGCGAAATTGCACAGGCTGTGGCATCGCAAGGCGACCAAATGGTAAAATATTGGATGCACAATAACATGATTACCATTGCTGGTAAAAAAATGGGTAAGAGCTACAACAACTTTATTACGCTCGACCAATTCTTTACAGGTAGTCATCCGTTGCTGACGCAGCCCTACTCACCTATGACCATTCGTTTCTTCATCCTTCAAGCTCAATATCGTTCTACGGTTGACTTCTCGAACGAGGCTTTGCAGGCTTCGAAGAAGGGCTTTGACCGCTTGATGGACGCTGTGGCTCAGTTGGGTCGTATTGAGGCTGTTAGCAATGGTACACTTAATGAGACTTATGCTGACGAGGTTGCCAAGAAGTGTTACGAAGCTATGGACGATGACTTTAACTCGCCCATCGTTATTGGCAACTTGTTTGAGGCTTGCCGTGTTATTAACCAACTTGCTGACAAGCAGCAAACTATTACGCCTGCTGGTTTGGAGGCTTTGACCAAAGTGGTTCATACCTTTGTGTTCGACATTTTAGGTTTGAAGAGTGAAGCTGAAGGTGGTAATGCCGATCGCGAAGAGGCTTATGGTCATGCCATCGACCTTTTGCTTGAACTCCGTGCCAAGGCTAAGGCTGCTAAGGATTGGGCTACTAGCGACCAAATTCGTGATGAACTCGCTGCTTATGGCTTTGAAGTTAAAGACACCAAAGAAGGGGCTACTTGGAAATTGAACAAGTAAATTTTTCATATACGTTAACGGCGTGAAGACCTTGACAAGAGGTTTTCACGCCGTTAGTTTTTGGGTACAAGTAATCATGGGGCTTGTTTTGTAAAATAATTGTATACAGTTTTACACACGAAATTTTGTCTATATTTGTACCCCTTTTTTGCTATGGTATGCCTTCGGGATGATATCGGAATGCCTTCGGGATGATATCGGAATGCCTTCGGAATGATATCGGAATGCCTTCGGAATTTCTATTGCCGAAATTTTTATCGAAAATAAGTGTTTTTATGTAAAAGGAAAGTGTACAGATTTTCAAAAATCACTTTATTCAAGTGACTTTTGGCATAAAAAGTGACTTTTTCAATTTTACAATTCGTTGATTATCAATGTATTAAACACGTTTTTAGACAAAGGTCACTCGGTCACTGGTCACTTTTACATTAAATATGTTCAGGGATTGTGTATAGGCGAATAGGCGGTTTCATAGGACAAGAACCCAAGTGTATATATTTATGACGCAAGCCTAATTTCCCC
>UQQN01000123.1 GCA_900543155.1 uncultured Prevotella sp. | reverse complement strand
ACCAGGCATGAGAATTCGGGATAAACCCTCATTCACATACCTGGCTACCTTATCTTACCCCTAACGGGGTAACCCATTTAATCATGCTACTCATCGACATCAAAATCCTACAAAACCGTGCCGAAAATATCATGGATTTTGAACACCCTAGGCACAGGGTGAATTTTCTAAAAATCCAATTTTTCAAAAAAGCGCTTATAACAAGGCTTCGAGTTCGGCAATGTTTGTGGCTACGCTATAATAATCAGCGGGTTCACCACTTACTAAGCCTTGCTCAAAAAGATTGGTTAGGGCGGCAAGCACTGCATCCCAACAACCATCCACGTTATAGAACACTACGGGCTGACGACCGATGCCTATCACGGCATTAGCCATAACCGTAAAAACCTCGTCGAGTGTACCAATACCACCTGGTAAAGCAACAAGTACCTCGCTCTCGCGATTCATCATTGCCTTACGGTCGCTCAAGTCCACACAACGGAATGTCACATCGAGGGTGTCGCTCACAAGACCACGATCTACAATGATATCGGGCACCATGCCATACACCCGTCCGCCATTTTCCTTCACGCTCTGTGCAAGCACTTCCATAAGTCCCTTACGCGCACCACCATAAACCAAGGTGCGCCCCGTGCGACCTATCAAGGCTCCCACCTCGCGAGCTGCTTGCACATAGCTTTCGGGCAAATCGCTCTTCGACGAAAGAAAAACGCCTATCTTCTGCATCACTTCACGGCAATGCATTCAATTTCAATACGTGCTCCCTTAGGCAAAGTTTTTACTGCCACTGCAGAACGTGCAGGGAAGGGAGCGCTAAAGAACTGTGCATACACCTCGTTCATCTCGGCAAAATCTGCCATATCTGCCAAGAACACACTGGTTTTCACTACATTTGCCATAGTGAGTCCAGCCTCAGCAAGGATGTTCTTAATATTGGTAAGCGACTGCGCAGTGAGTTCCTTAATACCGCCTTCGGCAAACTCGCCTGTAGCAGGATTGATGGGGAGTTGACCTGACACATAAATGGTGCCGTTGGCTTCGATTGCCTGACTATAAGGACCAATGGCTGCAGGAGCCTGAGTTGTAGAAATTGCTGTTTTCATTTTTATTGAAATTTTTAAATGTGTAAATCCTAAAAATTTAGTACCACGCCCTTTTATTGCAAAATTAGGAGTATGGCGAGCCAATGTGCCACCGAACCGAGCAACACAAAGATGTGCCAAATGCCATGATAATAAGGACGCGAGTCGTGGGCAAAGAAATAAGTGCCCGAGGTGTAAAACAAACCTTCGGCAAATAGACTAATGAGTGCGGACGTAGAGATACGTGTACACACAGGTTCGGCTATAAACACAAAGGTCCACCCCATAATGAGGTAGAGCAATAACGAGAGTCGTGGCCAACGTCCCATGGCGGTAATCTTATACACAGTGCCACCTAATACCACTGCCCATAGTATGCCAAAGACGGTCCAACCTATCGCACCCCCTACCACACCGATACACACAGGGGTGTAAGAGGCGGCAATCATCACATAGATGCTCACGTGGTCGAGCACACGCAACACACGTTTACCCTTGCCTGGCAACCACCAGTGATAAAGGGTGCTGGCAGCATACATCAATAGCATGCCACAAGTAAAAAAAGTGGTGCCAAAGGCATTCTTCCACCCACTGCTATATCCCAACCGCAGAATAAACCATGCGGCGACGAGCGTAAAGACCACGCCTGCTAAGTGCGTGAGCGTGTTAAAGCGTTCTTCGCCCGTACGTTTGCTCATTGCGTTCATGGGCACAAAGGTACACTTTATTTTGCACATCCTCACAAACTACCCTACAAAATGCTATTTTTGACTATACACACATATAAAACGTGCGCGAAAGCGGAATTTCTGAAAAGAAATTGCTAATTTTGTCTTCTAAAAACGTAACAAAGACATACTAAAATGCTTGAAATAAAGAACTTGCACGCCTCGGTTGAAGGCAAAGAAATATTACGCGGTGTAAACCTCACTATCCGCGACGGAGAAGTACACGTGTTAATGGGGCCGAATGGCTCGGGAAAAAGCACACTGAGCAATGTCTTGGTGGGTAACCCTAAATACGAAGTAACTGAGGGCTCTATCACCTTTAATGGGAAAGACCTTTTGGCCTTGCCGCCCGAGGACCGTGCACACGAGGGCATCTTTATGTCGTTCCAAGCACCTACCGAAATTCCTGGAGTTTCTATGACCAACTTTATGCGTGCAGCACTCAACGCAAAACGCAAGTATTTTGGCGAAGAACCTATCGCTGCTAGCGAATTTTTAAAGCTCTTAAAGGAGAAACGTAAACTCGTAGGACTTGATGCTCACTTTATGAGCCGTGGTGTGAACGAGGGGTTCTCGGGCGGCGAACGCAAGCGCAACGAAATCTTCCAAATGGCTGTGCTCGAACCTAAATTCTCTATCCTCGACGAAACTGACTCAGGACTTGATGTTGACGCACTTCGCATTGTGGCTGAGGGCTTTAATATGCTGCGCAACGAACACACCAGCGCCATGGTAATTACCCACTACCAACGCATGCTCGATTACTTGAAGCCCGACTTTGTGCATGTGCTTGTGAAAGGTCGCGTGGTGAAGGAAGGCACAGCACAATTGGGTTACGACATTGAAGAAAAAGGTTTCGATTGGATTGTTAACAGCATTGAAGAGGAGGCGTAAGCATCATGGAGAGCTATAAACAATATACCGACATTTACAGCCAACACCGCGACTTGGTGGACAATGGCAGCTGCCAGGTGATGAACCTTCAACGCGAAACAGCTGCGAACTTGCTCCGCGAGCAAGGCTTGCCCACTCATAAGGTGGAACGCTACAAATATACGGATGCGAACGAGGCTTTTGCACCCGACTTTGGACTTAACTTACTACGTAAGCCTATGGATGTCGATCCGTATGCTACGTTTAAATGTAACGTGCCCAACTTGAGCACATCGCTCTTCTTTGTGGTAAACGATATGCCTGCAGAGGCTCCGCAGAGTTCCTACGCACTTTTGCCCGAAGGGGTGATTGTGAGTTCGTTTAGCAAGGTGGCTGCCTCGCACCCCGAATTGCTCGAAAAATATTATAACCGTGCTGCAGCAGAAGATCGTGATTTCCGCACAGGACACGATGGCGTAACCTTGCTCAACACCCTATTGGCACAAGATGGTTTGCTCATTTATCTGCCCAAGAACGCTGTGCTTAAGGCGCCTATTCAGGTGGTTAACGTGGTGTCGGCTCGCATCGACTTGATGTGTGTGCGCCGTGTGCTAATTATTGCCGAAGAGGGGGCACAAGGCTCTGTTCTTTTCTGCGATCATGCAGAAGGAGACCACAAATATTTGACTACGCAAGTAATTGAAGCGTATGCCGAAAAGGGAGCACACGTAAACATCTACAGCATCGAAGAGACGAACGATAACACCACACGTTTTTCGACACTCTACGTAGAGCAACAAGCCAAAAGCCGCATTAGCTATGATGGCGTTGTGCTGACCTGTGGCAAAAGCCGAAACCGCTTAGACGTGCGTCTGCGTGGTGAGGATGCGCGAGCTGAACTTTATGGTGCCGTAATTGCTGATGGCGAACAACGTGTAGACAATAACATTTTGGTGGAACATCTGTCGCCCAAATGCACCAGCGATATGCTCTATAAATACGTGCTCGACGGA
This sequence comes from uncultured Prevotella sp., assembly GCA_900543155.1. GTDB lineage: Bacteria > Bacteroidota > Bacteroidia > Bacteroidales > Bacteroidaceae > Alloprevotella. Next base: position 2,511 of record UQQN01000123.1, on the reverse strand, counting down.
CAGAGCAAAGGTGCCTTTGCCGGTAAAGTGTATGTGGCACCTGGAGCACAACAAACAGCCTCAGAACAAACTAACGCAAACATCTGCGTAACCCCAACTGCACGTGCTTTTAGCCAACCCATGCTCGAGATTTATGCCGACGACGTAAAGTGTAATCACGGCTCTACCATTGGTAAACTCGACGAAGGCGCACTATTTTACATGCGTCAACGTGGCATCCCCGAAGACGAAGCCCGATTGTTGCTTCAACATGCCTTTATCAACGATGTGTTGCGTCATGTAGACATTGAGCATCTGCACGACAGACTCTCGCACCTCGTTGAACTCCGTTTCCGTAAAGAGTTAGGACAACATTGCCACGCTTGCACAGGCTGCGGAAAGAAGGGATAAGAATATGGGAGCTCGGCACCTGATGTTTCAGCAAGAGCCCCTCTTAAAGTTTTGCACATGTACAACATTGAAACCGTCCGCAAGGACTTCCCCATACTTGGACGCGAGGTTTACAAGCGCCCCTTGGTTTACCTTGACAATGCAGCAACCACGCAAAAGCCACGCTGCGTAGTCGAGGCCATTGCCAACGAATATTACTCTGTAAATGCCAACGTACACCGCGGTGTGCATTATCTGTCGCAACAGGCTACCGACCTGCACGAGGCTGCTCGCGAAACGGTGCGCCAGTTTATTAACGCTCGCGCCATTAGCGAGGTTATCTTTACGCGCGGAACCACCGAAAGTCTTAATTTGGTTGCGAGTTCGTATGGCGATGCTTTCTTACATGAAGGCGACGAGGTAATTGTTACGGTAATGGAACACCACAGCGACATTGTGCCTTGGCAATTACTACGCGACCGCAAGGGGATTGTTATTAAAGTCATCCCCATGACAGACGAAGGTGTGCTCGACTTACAGGCATACGAACAGTTGTTCACACCTCGCACGCGCTTGGTTTGCTGCGCACACGTTAGCAACGTGTTAGGCACGGTGAATCCTGTGAAGCACATGGCTGAAATAGCACATGCACATGGTGCCCACTTCTTGGTAGATGGTGCGCAGAGTGTGCCACACTTTAAAGTGGATGTGCAAGATTTGGACTGCGACTTCTTGGTGTTTAGCGGACATAAAATTTATGGCCCTACAGGAATTGGTGTACTCTATGGACGCGAGAAATTACTCGACCGCATGCCGCCCTACCAAGGCGGTGGCGAAATGATTGCCCGCGTATCGTTCGAAAAAACGACCTACGAACGCCTACCCTTTAAGTTCGAGGCTGGTACGCCCGACTATGTAGGAAGCCATGCTTTGGCTGTAGCACTCGATTATGTGTCGGCATTGGGTATGGATCAAATTCAGCAACATGAGCACGACCTAACGCAATATGCCATGGAGCAAATGCAACTTATTCCCGAAATGCACCTCTTCGGCACAGCGCCCGAAAAAGATGCGGTGATTGCATTCAACGTGGGCAACATCCATCCGCTCGACCTTGGCACCTTGCTCGACCGCCTAGGCATTGCCATACGCACAGGACACCATTGTGCACAACCCCTTATGCAGCGCTGCGGTGTGGAGGGCATGGCACGTGCTTCGTTTGCACTTTACAACACGCGTGAGGAAGTGGATGCCTTGGTAGCTGGCATTGACCGTGTACGCAAAATGTTTTAATTCCCTTACATCATTCACCGAATATGCTTGAAGCTATATACAACAAAGAGGGACTGATTGAAGCAGGCTGCGACGAGGCAGGACGTGGTTGCTTGGCAGGAAGCGTTTATGCCGCTGCTGTGATATTCCCCAAAGACTATCACAACGAAGAACTCAACGATTCAAAGAAACTCACTGCCAAACGACGTTACGCACTTCGCCAACAAATTGAACGCGATGCCTTAGCTTGGGCGGTGGGCGTAGTCACACCCGAGGAAATTGACGAGATAAACATTCTCAACGCATCAATTTTGGCGATGCACCGCGCATTAGACCAACTTGAACTGCGCCCTGAGTTTGTGATTGTCGATGGCAACCGTTTTAAGCCTTACAAGGACGTGGCTCACCAAACCATCGTGAAAGGAGATGGCAAATACCTCTCTATCGCCGCTGCCTCCATCTTGGCAAAGACCTACCGCGACGACTACATGCACGAACTTCACCAACAATACCCTTTTTACGGTTGGGACCGCAATGCGGGTTACCCCACCAAGCAACATCGCCAAGGCATCGCAGAACATGGTTTAACCCCCTTTCATCGTCGTTCGTTTGCAGGCCTAGGCGAACAAGAATTGCCTTTTGAGGGAACGCTATAAATTGCAAATACAACTTGTTTGCAAATATGCAACTTTCGAAAAGTTCACTGGCAGACATTTGCAGACTTCAGTAAGATTCTTGCTAAATTTTGCCATAACAATTTGAATTTAAGTGAATAAAAATAAAGTTTTTGTTCGGTCGCCTTTTCCTTGGTTTCTCATTAGAGTTTCGATACATCTCCGTCTTGCCTCCGATGATTCTCCGATATTTCTT
>UQQN01000122.1 GCA_900543155.1 uncultured Prevotella sp. | reverse complement strand
AAAAATCATGGATTTTGAACACCCTACCTAACGGGGTGAGGCTGGCGCGTGAAAAATCTTGACAATTCTATCAAATATCGTGCAGAAAAAATTCACGGATTTTGAACACCCTACCTAACAGTCTGCCGTTTTTGTAAAAATGTTTGGAAGATTATGGAAGAATGATCTGCTTTATCTTCATCTTTGCAGAGAGACGGCTAAGGTCAACATTACGCTTAATGCCTTGCACACGTCCTGCGTCAGTATATTGCCAAATATCATAGACTGCACCTTTAATAACAGGGGGCGTTTTGCGATAAGCTGCAATAAAAAGGTAATGCTTATTGAAACGAGGGTACAAATAGGTGTTATAAAAGTTTTGATGCGTATAAATTATAGGGAGCTTGCCATAATGCTTTTTTACAAGACGAACAAAAACCATAAGACTGTCTTGCAACTGCTCTTTACTGCGCCACCCTTTAAATTCTTCTACATCGACCACGGGTACCAAATCTTGCCATGTTTTATTGGCATTTTTACGGAACCATGCGAACTGCTCTGTTGCCGACGAACGCGAAGTGAAATAGTGGTATATGCCCACCTTTAACTTTTGTTTATGCGCCTCGCGTGCATTCGTAAGGTAGTTTTTGTCAACGTGGTTTTTACCCTCTGTGGCTTTTACGTAAACAAACTGAATGTTTTTATTGTTTTTTCGTACGGTCTTCCAATCAATCACTCCATTATGATGCGAAACATCAATGCCGTCGAAACCCTTACTATAATTTACAACAGCTGTAGCCTCTTTGCTTTTGCATTGACACAATAAGAACATGGATAGCAAGAACCATCCACCCACAAGCAGCATGCGAATGCAAGAATAAAAGTTTTTCATCATATTGAAAAGAGAGGGGGAAGGACCCATATAATATAAAGCTCTCCCCCACTCTGCATTTATTATTTAATAGCCAAAATCTTTACATCGTCTAAAGGACGATCGTTACGATCTGTTTTTTTGGAGAGGATTTTCTCTACCACATCCAAGCCTTCTTCTACACAACCAAAAACAGTGTATTGATTGTCGAGAAATGGAGTTCCACCTAATGTGGTATAAACCTGCACTTGTTCGTCTGTAAATTGAGGTTTGCCTAATTCTTTGCAACGCTCACGTGTTTGCTTTTCGAGTTCATCTTGCAAAGCCATCAATCCCTCACGATTACGACTACGACGTAAGTCCATTATTTCGCTACGATGTGCGGCTACCAACGAGTTGAACACACCTTGTTCTTGCTGCATAGCCAACTGTTTTTCCATTTGTTTGAGTTCGCCCGGCTTATACACCTTACCCCAAACAATATAGAACTGACTACCGCTACTTTCGCGCTCGGGATTTACCTCGTCTGCAGTGCGGGCTGCACACAAAGCCCCACGTTTGTGGAAGATTTCGGGATATTTGATTTCTGCGGGAATTGTATAGCCAGGACCACCAGTACCTAACATTTTTCCCTTTGGAGCCGATTTACTTTCAGGGTCACCGCATTGCACCATAAAATCTTTGATCACACGGTGAAAGAGTGTTTCATTATAAAAACCTTCTTCAACCAACTTTTTAAAGTTATCGCGATGTAAAGGTGTTTCGTCATATAGGTTGATACGAATATCGCCCTCAGTAGTTTGTATAGTAAATGTCATTTTTTTGTTTTTAAAGTTTTATGAAAGATTTATCCGCAACGGCTTGCTCCGCAATGTTTACAGATAAGACAACCTTCTTGATAGACCAATGTTTCGTGTCCGCAATTAGGGCATTTTTGTCCCTTTGCTTCAGTTCCGTCTACCACATACTTTTTCAAGGCGCGACTCACACCCACCTTCCATGTGTTAATGTTTTCGCTTTCAAGTTGCAAAGAGTTTACAAGTTTTATCACATTCTCAATGGGCATGCGATAGCGCAATACACCCGAGATGAGTTTGGCATAGTTCCAATATTCCTTGTTAAACTTCTCAGACAATCCCTCTACAGTCATTTTATAACCACGTTTGTTTTGGAATTGGAAGTCGTAGCGTTTTGTACCATCGGGGAGAAGCGTCTTTATAATGCAACCCTTTGTTACCGTTTTAGGCAATACAATGCCTTCTTCGTCATCTTGCAAACCAGTAAAGATTTCGTAAGGCTGTCCGTCAAGTAACCCCACGAAAGCTACCCATTTTTCTTTATTGTTTTGGAAACGAACTACATCGCACTCTAACACATCAGGACGTCTTTCAGTCACTGCTGGCATTTTGATTGTGGCTGTTTCTTCGGCAGTATCTTTACTCTTTTTGTCAGTTTTCTGCGTGCTGACCAATACACCAGAGCGCGAGCCATCACGATAAATGGTACAGCCCTTGCAACCACATCGCCAAGCCTCAACATAAAGTCGGTTCACCAAATCCTCATCCACAGAATTCGGCAAGTTTACCGTCACACTAATGCTGTGGTCTACCCATTTCTGAATGGCTCCTTGCATGCGCACCTTCATAAGCCAATCTACATCGTTTGCCGTAGCCTTATAATAAGGAGACTTTGCCACGAGTCCGTCAATTTCTTCTTGCGAATAGCGTTTCTCGGTGTCATAGCCTTGTGTGCGCATCCAAGTAATAAACTTAGGATGATAAACAATGTATTCCTCGAACGAATCACCCATTTCGTCTACAAAGTCCACATGTACGTTCGTGTCGTTAGGATTTACCTTGCGACGACGTTTATATACGGGCATAAACACGGGTTCGATTCCCGAAGTGGTTTGCGTCATAAGACTTGTAGTACCTGTGGGAGCAATGGTTAAACAAGCAATGTTGCGACGACCATACTGCACCATGTCGGCATATAACTCAGGGTTATGCGCTTTGATGCGAAGGATAAACGGATTATTCTTTTCGCGCTCAGCATCGAACACGGGGAATGCGCCACGTTCTTTTGCCATTTGCACACTTGAGGCATAAGCCGAAAGTGCCAAAGTGCGTTGTACTTTCACTGCCATGTCTGTGGCTTCTTCGGTTCCGTAGCGCAAACCTAATGCAGCTAACATATCGCCCTCAGCCGTAATGCCTACACCCGTACGTCTGCCTTGTGCGGTTTTATTTTTTATCTTTTCCCACAAATGCAACTCTGTGTATTTCACTTCGTCGCTTTGAGGGTCTGATTTAATTTTTGCGATAATACCATCAATCTTTTCTTGTTCCAAGTCGATGATATCGTCCATGAAGCGTTGCGCCAAAGCTACATGTTTGGTAAACAAATCAAAGTTGAACGATGCCCGCGATGTAAATGGGTTTTCAACGTAGGAATAAAGATTTATGGCCAACAGTCGGCAACTGTCATAAGGGCAAAGAGGTATTTCGCCACAAGGATTGGTGCTCACTGTGCGGAAGCCCAAATCGGCATAACAGTCGGGGATGCTTTCGCGCAGAATCGTGTCCCAAAATAACACACCAGGTTCGGCACTCTTCCAAGCATTATGAACAATCTTCTGCCATAAAGCTGCAGCATCTGTATCTTTTTGCATCATCGGATTATCTCCCTCGATGGGGAATTGCTGATGATAAGGTTTGCCCTCTATGGCACAACGCATAAACTCGTCATCGAGTTTCACACTTACGTTGGCACCAGTGATTTTACCTTCTGTCATTTTGGCATCGATAAAATCCTCTGCCTCGGGGTGCTTCACCGATATGCTAAGCATTAAAGCGCCACGTCGACCATCTTGTGCCACCTCGCGAGTAGAGTTGCTATATCGCTCCATAAATGGTACAATACCCGTTGAAGTCAAGGCTGAATTTTTCACAGGAGAACCTTTAGGACGAAGTCCCGAAAGGTCATGCCCCACTCCACCACGACGCTTCATTAGTTGCACTTGCTCTTCATCGAGCTTTAAGATAGCGCCATACGAGTCGGCATCACCCTCAATGCCAATTACAAAGCAGTTTGAGAGCGAAGCTATTTGGTGTGTATTGCCAATACCCGTCATGGGCGAACCTGCGGGTACAAGATATTGGAAGTGATCGAGCAATCTAAACACTTCTTCTTCGCTCACGGGGTTGGCATATTTGTTTTCGATACGAGCAATTTCGCGTGCAATGCGGTGGTGCATATCGCGCGGAGAACGCTCATAGATATTACCAAACGAATCTTTCATGGCATACTTGTTCACCCACACACGGGCAGCCAATTCATCGCCATTGAAATATTCGAGAGAGGCGTTGAAAGCCTCATCATATGAATAAGTATTTTCCATTAAAAAGGATATACAAAAGGTTGGTTTTAAAAAGTCAAAAAACTAAATTTTTAAGCTACTAATAGCTGCGCCATCGAGTGTGCGCACTGCCAATACGCCATCAGCATAGGTAGCAAAGGTGGGTGGGTTTCCTCCCTTGGGGAAAGTAGGCGACCCTGTGTTTAGTATCACAGGAGCACCTGTTTCGGCATCAGCAGGTTTAAGCGTTTGCAAGTGTGTATGTCCATACACAAACACATCGCAACCAGGAGCCTCGGGCATTTTCTTTTCGTTATACACATGTCCGTGTGTCACAAAAAATCGTTTACCCTCGTCAACCAACATCAAGTAGGTGCTTTGAATAGGAAAGTGCAACAACATTTGGTCTACTTCAGAGTCGCAGTTACCTCGCACTGCCACGATATCGGCTGCACGTTGATTCAATCTGTCGGCAATAGCTTGAGGGTCGAGCCCTTTGCAGAGGCCATTGCGTGGACCATAGTTTAATATATCACCAACCAACACTAACAGGTTGTAGTGATGGGCATCATAATAGGCTAATGCTGCATCGAGTGCAGGCAGCGAGCCATGAATGTCTGACAAAAAAAGTATGCGCACCTTGTTTTAATTGTTATAGAGGTTATGAAGTCGTCTAAACTTTTCTGACGAAGATTAGATTTAAACTTTTATCTCTTCTAAATTCAATCTTTACCTTTCTTTTTGACCGCTTTTTGACCTTTCATCGGTCGTGTAGCTCGCTACACTCCCTCTTCAATGCCCAAAGATAGTGCAAACCGAATGCAAAAAGCCAAGCTTGCTTGAGATTTTTGCTGAGGTGCAGCCTATCTTATACAAAATCGCTTCAAAAATAAAGGCAAATCTTGAACTTCATAAAAGTTTAGACGACTTCTATGTACTGATATATGCGGTTTAAATATTTCTTCACCAAAGGAGAAACGACCGTGGGTTGCAAAGTTAAACTTTTATCTTGAATAAAGATTGTTTGACTATGTGCATTTTCTTCTAAAAAATTAGAACCACACATACGCTTTGTTCGCTACTTACCACTTAAAAACCGTGAGCATAAAGCTACTTTCAAACTTTTACCTAAATCTTTGGTTGCATTCTGCACTTTCTTGGTAAATTTGCAGCAAACAAAAATATGCAAGCCATGATTTTTAGGACACCCGTAGAAATGCCATCCCAACAGTTGCAACTCACTCCGCAGTCGCACACTTTTTTTATTGGTTCGTGTTTTGCCGACCACATAGGTCAGCTTATGGCAGAATGCTTGCCTAGTAAGCAAGTTACTGTCAATCCGCATGGACCACTCTACAACCCTGTGAGCATTCGTCAAGTGCTTGCCACTTACCTACCCTCGGGCATTGCCCAACCATTTGACGAATCGGGATTTTTTGAAACTCCCGAAGGCGAGTGGCGTCATTGGGACTATTCTACAAAATTTACAGCCCCCACACAAGAGGCTTTGGCACAAATGCTACGCAACGATTGGCTTGACGTGCAAAAGCGCTTTGCTACGACACAAACCCTCTTTATTACTTTCAGCACTGACCATGTATACCGTCTCACACAGGGTAGATGTACTGGACACTGCGTAGCAAACTGCCATAAACAACCCTCACGCATGTTTGCTGAAAGTGCTGAGTCCTTAGAACAACTCACTGTCCTTTGGACAGACTTTATGCAGCTATTGCACCACGAATTGCCACAGCTACAAGTGGTGTTTACACTAAGTCCTTATCGCTATGCTAAATATGGCATGCATGCCAATGCACTGAGCAAAGCACGACTCATGTTGCTCATCGACACCTTGTGCCAACAATTTAGCTTTACACACTATTTTCCTGCTTACGAGATTGTAACAGACGAACTGCGCGACTATCGCTTCTATAACACCGATATGTTACATCCCTCAGACCAAGCTGTAAACTACATTTGGGAACGCTTTACAGAATGGGCTTTCACGGATGATTTAAAAAAATATGCTTGCGAACGTACTGCCCTTT
>UQQN01000121.1 GCA_900543155.1 uncultured Prevotella sp. | reverse complement strand
CAGGTATGTGAATGAGGGTTTTACCCGAATTCTCATGCCTGGTTTACGTATGCCACCACACCAAACGGGTCACCCTGTTATGGGGGAGATTGGGCCTAGGCGAACAGCCATTTTCATAGCATATGCATAGTTTTAGAAAATTAAAATCAGATTTTTTAGAACCACCCTAAAACTAACCACAAAAAAGCCTATTTCTCCAAACTTTATTTATTACTTTTGCAGCATGAAACAGCAAATAACCATAGTAAAGGTGGGCGGTAAGATTGTTGAAAACCCTGACACGCTCAATCAATTATTACACGATTTTTCGGCACTTCCTGGCAAGAAGGTGCTTGTGCATGGAGGTGGACGTACGGCTACCGACATGGCATCGCGCTTAGGCATAGAAACACACATGGTCGAGGGTCGACGCATTACCGATGCCGACATGCTTCGTGTGGTCACCATGGTATATGCAGGTTTGGTCAACAAAAACGTGGTAGCACGTCTGCAAGGCTGTGGGGTGAATGCCTTAGGTCTTACAGGTGCCGACATGGATGTAATTCGTTCACACCGCCGTCCGTTAAAGAATGGCATTGATTATGGTTTTGTGGGCGATGTAGACCATGTAGATGGTGAGCGCCTATCTATGCTTGTCGAGGCAGGCATAACCCCTGTGATGGCGCCACTCACGCACAATGGACAAGGCGATATGCTCAATACCAATGCCGACACCATTGCTGCCGAAACAGCCAAGGCGCTTGCTAACCATTATGACGTGACTTTGGTATATTGCTTTGAACATGCGGGTGTGCTTACCAATCCCGATGACGAGGAAAGTGTGATACCCCTTATCACACGCGAAAAATTTGAACTTCTCAAGGCGGATGGCACTGTTTCGGGTGGTATGTTGCCCAAAATAGAAAATAGTTTGGCTGCTGTTGAGGCAGGTGTGAAACGTGTGGTCATTACCAAGGCCGATAAAATTGGTACGCACCAAGGCACAAGCATCGAATAAGGCTTTTTTCAATTTCCAAGAAATTCAAAGAAATCCAGTTCCTACTCAAGGAATTTTGCACTCCTAAAAAATCATCCCAAGATATTAGCGAATGAATCACTACGAAATAATGGCCCCTGTGGGCTCTCGCGAGAGTTTGGCAGCTGCTTTAAAGGCTGGTGCCGATTCTATATACTTTGGCATTGAAGCACTCAATATGCGTGCACACAGTGCCAGCCGTTTCACTATCGACGACTTGCGCGACATTGCTGCACAATGCGATGCCCAAGGCGTAAAGTCATACCTTACCGTAAACACCATTATCTACGACGAAGATATTGACTTGATGCACCGCATTTGCGATGCCGCACACGAGGCTGGCATTTCTGCCATCATTGCTTGCGATGTAGCTGTAATGACCTATTGCAACCGCATCGGACAAGAGGTGCACCTTTCTACCCAATTAAATATTTCAAACACCGAGGCATTGCGCTTTTATGCACAATTTGCCGATGTCGCAGTTTTAGCACGTGAGCTCAATCTCGACCAAGTGGCTAAAATTCACGAAGCCATTGAGCGCGACCACATCTGTGGACCTTCGGGTCAGCCCATTCGCATTGAAATGTTCTGTCATGGTGCGTTGTGCATGGCGGTGAGTGGCAAATGCTATCTCTCGCTCGACAATTTAGGTCGTTCTGCCAATCGTGGACAGTGCATGCAGGTATGCCGTCGCAGCTATACCGTGCGCGACAGAGAAACAGGCGTAGAATTGGATGTAGACAACAAATACATCATGAGCCCTAAAGACCTTAAAACCATTGGTTTTATCGACCGTATGATGAAGGCGGGTGTACGTGTGTTCAAAATTGAAGGTCGTGCCCGCAGTGCCGAATACGTTTACACCGTGGTGCAGTGCTACAAAGAAGCCATTGCAGCTGTCGAAGATGGCACCTATTCTAAAGAAAAGGTGGCACAATGGGAAGAACGCCTTAAAACCGTGTTCAATCGTGGCTTCTGGGATGGATATTACTTAGGTCAGAAGTTGGGCGAATGGAGCGAGGTGTATGGATCGTCTGCCACAGAAAAAAAACAATATATTGGCAAGGGTCAAAAATACTTCTCAAAACTCGGTGTGGGTGAGTTCTATCTTGAAGCAGGCTCGTTTAAAAAAGGCGACAAACTTCTCATCGTAGGTCCTACCACAGGTGTGCTCTATGTCACAGCCACCGACATTCATGGTGACAATGGTGCCATTGAGGTTGCCGAAAAAGGCATGCGCGTAGCCATCCCCGTGCCCGAGAAGGTGCGTCCAAGCGATAAACTCTATAAAATAGTTACGGCACAATGATAAGCGAAAAAAATGCTACTGCTCCTGCATTGCTTTTCGACTTTGGGGGCGTATTAGTCGACCTTGACCGCAACCAAGTGTTGCAATCGTTCGATGAGTTAGGAATGGACATTCGTCCCTTCTTAGGCACCTTTAAGCAGAGTGGCATCTTTTCGCAGTTAGAGCAGGGTCGCGTCAGCATCCCCCAATTTTGTGAAGCCTTGCGCCAACTCAGTCAATGTCCTCAGGTCAGCGACGAAGCCATTGTGGCAGCATGGCAAAGTTTTTTGCACATCGGTGTGCCAGCAGAGCGACTCGAAATGTTGCTTAAAATCAAGCAGCACTATTCTGTAAACTTGCTTTCAAACACCAACTTTGTGCATTGGCGCATGGCACAAGACATTTTTTTCTGTTACAAGGGTAGGGGAGTGAACGACTTTTTCGACCACATCTTTTTATCTTGTGAGTTAGGGGTTGAAAAGCCCGACCCTGCCATCTTTCAGGCAGTGACAGAGGGTTTGAAACTGCCTGCCTCTCACATTCTATTCTTCGACGACAGTGAAGTTAATTGCCAGGCAGCTCGCAACTGTGGCATGCAAGCCCTGTTAGCTCCTGCTGGCAGTGAATGGTTTAAATATTTCGACGAAAATGGCAAATTACACAGTTCATACCTTCAAACACAACCTTGACAAAACGCAAGGGTGTTGTGCCGCTATCGGATTTTTCGACGGTGTGCACCGTGGCCACCATTACCTTATAGACCAAGTAAAGGCGGAGGCTAAAAAGCGTGGGTTAAGTCCCATCTTGATTTCTTTTGAAGAACATCCGCGTCTTGCCCTTTCGGGGGCACGCTATTGGCCCGAATTGCTCACCACCAACCCCCAAAAGTTGCAACTCATGGCGCAAACAGGGCTCGATGCTTGTGTGTTCCTACACTTCGACCACGCCATGTCCATGCTTACCTCGCAAGAGTTCATGGAGTTGGTGCTTAAAAAAGAACTCGATGTGCAATGTTTGCTTGTGGGATACGACCACCACTTTGGTTCTGACCTCTCGGCAGGATTTAAAGATTATGTGCGCTATGGCAAGCAAATTGGCATTGAAGTGTTGCGCGAACGTCCTTTCGAGGCTGACGACCTTCGCATTAGTTCTTCTGCCACTCGTCGTTTTCTCACAGGGGGCAATGTCGAAATGGCACGTGCTTGTTTGGGCAGACCTTATGCCATCGAGGGCGTTGTAGTCGAAGGGCATCATGCAGGTAGTTTAATGGGATTTCCCACAGCCAACTTGCGTCCTGACTGTAGCGAACAACTCATTCCGGGTCGTGGCGTATATGCCGTGCGTGCTGAGGTGGGTGGATTCAATTACATGGCGATGCTCAACATTGGTTGGCGTCCTACACTCGACAATGGCACAGACCAAACAATCGAAGCGCATTTGCTCGATTATGATGGAGGCGAACTTTATGGACAACACATGCGTCTTGAGTTCTATCGCCGCATACGCGACGAACATCGCTTTAATAGCATAGAAGAGTTGCAAAAGCAACTGGCTATGGATGCCGACAAGGTGCGCGAATATTTTAGCAAATAATGGGATTTCTCCCCATGCAATCACAACATTCTAATTGGGCTTACGGAAAAACCGTAAGCCCAATTCCAATTTTACACCAGGGTGAAACAAAAATTTACCCCTCTCAACACAATTTATAAGCAACACAAAACTAAACACATAAAAAACAATTCAATGACTGCAATCATCGTATTCCTTTTATTCCTTGCCGTGCAGTTAGTGGCAAGCCTTGGTGCATTGTTGTTTTCAAATCTCGACAAACTCGGCACAAACTTCCCTATCGATCAACTTACCGTGTCGCCCGTGGCTGCAGGCATCTCCCTTTTAGTAGCCGAAGGACTTTTAGCCCTTGGGCTTTGGCTATGGTTTTATAAGTTCGAATTTTCTGTACGTAAAAAAAGCCAAAACAATCCCGAACTCTTAGGCATATTCAAGTTTCACCCCCTCAAGCGCGACCTCAGCATTCGTCCCATTCGTTGGTATCACATCCTCTTTGCCATCGTGGGAGTACTCCAAGTAGCCATAGGACTTTCGGCTTTGTTAGAGAATTTCCAACTCTCTGACAATGGCAGTCAAGCCATTTTTCAAGAAATGACCCACAATGCCTTCTGTCTGTTGTTATTGTGCGTCGTAGGTCCTCTTTGCGAAGAACTTGTGTTTCGTGTGGGTATCCTTCGTCCGCTTTATCGTCATCGTGTTCCAGCCCTTTTAGCAGCAGGCATCAGTGCATTAGCCTTTGCCGTGGTACATGGCAATTTGCTGCAAGGCATTCCCGCCTTTATCATTGGTTTTATCTTAGGTTTACTCTATTTGCGCACAGGCAATCTTTGGCTTTGCTTGCCAGCTCACATCGCCAACAACACCTTTGCCGTAATTTTTATGGAACACAATGAAGTGGAACTTACTACCTGGCAGTCTGTTGCCAGCCTTATTGTGGGGGTGGTTATAATATATGGGGTCATGGTGCTCAAAACACCCCGCACAGTCTACTCTCAACACGCATAAATCAAGTTTCTAAAAATTTTTTTCAAAAAAAACGCGCAAAAATTTGGAACTTCCAAAATAAGTCCATACTTTTGCAGCGTAACAAAATTGAAATCATTACAAAAGTGCAATGATATGGATAAAAACGAATCGTTTTCGCGCCTCACAGAGCATGGCATTAAGCCTTCTTTGCAACGGATGGCAGTGATGGACTACTTAATGACCCATCGCACTCATCCCACGGTCGACGAAATCTACACCGCTTTGCATCCCAGCATGCCCACGTTGTCAAAGACTACCGTCTACAACACGCTCAAACTACTTACCGATAAAGGGGCTGCCTTGCAGCTAACCATCGACGAGCGTAATTGCTGTTATGATGCCGACACTACGCCTCATGCACATTTTCTTTGCACTCGTTGCGGACGTGTATATGACCTTGACTTGCAAAGCAAGCGCCTTATGCGTGCTGCAATCCTACCCACGGGTTTTACACCCGATGAGGTTCAACTCTACTACCGTGGTTGTTGTGCACAGTGTGCAGCTGCCCAAGCTAACTAAAGTAGGGTGATATTATCTACAGAAAATAACAATCGACAAGAGCCTCCTGCTGTGTCCTTCGCCAGAAAAGTTTAGATGGCTTCTTAGGCACAAAGGAAACTCACATTACAATCTTACACTCAAAAAACTCAACTCATTATGAAAAAGAAATTTATTTGCACCGTTTGTGGTTATGTATACGAAGGCGAACACGCTCCCGAAAAGTGCCCCATGTGTGGCGTACCAGCATCTAAGTTCAAAGAACTTGCTGAAGACAGCGCTATGCAGTTTGTAGCTGAACACGAAGTAGGCGTAGCCAAAGGTTGCGACGAAGAAATGATTAAGGACCTCAACGCACACTTCAATGGCGAATGCACTGAGGTTGGTATGTACCTTGCCATGAGCCGTCAGGCTGACCGCGAGGGTTATCCCGAAATTGCTGAGGCATTTAAGCGTTATGCTTTCGAGGAAGCTGAACACGCTTCTAAGTTTGCCGAACTCCTTGGCGACTGTGTTTGGGACACCAAGACTAATCTTGAAAAGCGCATGAATGCTGAGGCTGGTGCTTGCGAAGACAAGGCTCGCATTGCTAAGCGTGCAAAAGAGCTTAACCTCGATGCTATTCACGACACTGTTCATGAGATGGCTCGCGACGAAGCTCGTCATGGTCGTGGTTTCGAAGGTCTTTACAACCGTTACTTCAAGAAGTAATTTCCGCACACTGCACAAAAACTCCTTATTATCCCCCGCTATCTTTTTTAGATGGTGGGGGATTTTTGGTATCAAGTTTTCTTCAGAAAAGGTCATTATAATGGGTCACCCCGTTAGGTAGGGTGTTCAAAATTCATGAATTTTTCTGCACGATTTTAGATGTTTGCAGCTTCG
>UQQN01000120.1 GCA_900543155.1 uncultured Prevotella sp. | reverse complement strand
TATCTATAATATGTGGAATGCAGATGGTGCCAACCTTATCAACCCTGCTACAGGTCGCTTTAACAGTGGCATTACTCGCAAATACAACCCCGATAGTTGGGAAGACGAACTCTTCCGCACAGGTCAGAAGGTAGATGCAGGTGTTAACCTTACTGGTGGTACCGACCGCATAAAGACTTACACCTCTGTAGGCTTTACGAAGGATAAGGGTTACCTCGTTGGTGCTGACTACCGTCGTTTCACAGCTCGTAGCAACATGGACTTGCAGATTACCAACTGGTTGAAGGGTTCTACTTCATTGTCGTATGCTAACTCTCGTCAGAATAAGTCTGTACAGGATGAAAATGCGTCGAACAACGCCATGAACTTCATCAACTCTATGCCTTACCTCTATCCCGTTTTCCAACGCGATGCGAATGGTAATCGTATCCCCGATGCTTACGTAGGTGGTTATAAGTACGATTATGGTATGGAGAATGGTCGTCCTGCTTATCCCAACGTAAACCCTGCTGGTTCAGCTAATTTGGATATCAACCAAACAGATGCTGACCAATTCACAGGTAATGGTCAGTTGGAAGCTTCGTTCCTCAACGACTTTAAGCTTACTGCAGGTTTGGGTTACATGTACCTCCACTCTAACAACAATGTCGTAACCAACCCCTTCTATGGTGACTCTGAGGGTACAGGTATTTACGAAAACACAAGTGCCATTTCACGCCAAGTTGTAGGCAACCAGATTCTTTCATGGAAGCACACCTATAAAGATACACACAGCTTTAATGCCTTTGTTGGTCACGAATCTACTTGGACTGACAACCAGATTGCCTATGGTTCAAAGAAGAACTTGGTTCGTGCGAATGGTTTGACCTTTGGTAATGCGGTGGTTTATCGAGACCTCACAGGTTACAACTATGGTTATTCACTCGATAGCTGGTTTGGTCAGCTCTCTTACGACTATGCAGAAAAGTACTTCATCAATGGTGCACTCCGTGCCGATGGTTCTTCACGTTTTGCCAAGGGTAATCGTTGGGGTACATTCGGTTCTGTAGGTGCTGCATGGAACGTAACGAAGGAAGACTTTATGCGCGATTTAACTTGGTTGCGCAACCTTAAGCTCAAAGCTTCATGGGGTGTTACAGGTAACCAATCATTGAACGATGATAGTGCCTTAGGTTTAGGTATTTCAGCCTACTATCCCTACACAGACATGTACACTATTCGTAATGTCAACGACAAAGCTTCGTTCGTATTCAACCGCAAGGGTAACAAAGACCTTACTTGGGAAAAGACGCAGAACGTAAACGTGGGTGTTGAATTTAACATTGCGGGTATTGTTGAAGGTGAAGTTGACTACTTCAACCGTTTGACTTCAGACATGCTCTTCCTCCGCAGCACAGCGCTTTCACAAGGTTATGCTTCTATCCCTGTAAACGATGGTAAGATGCGTAACGCTGGTGTAGAATTTAGTTTGACTGCACACGCTGTAAAGACAAAGGACGTAAGCCTCGACATCCGCTTGAATGGTTCACACTACAAGAACAGCATCGTAGAACTCCCGATGGATGGTGAAAGCGGCAACCGCATGGACTTCTATCAATACACAAGTCGTTTCACTTGGGTGAAGGGTGGTTCAATCTACGACTTCTATATCCCCACTTACAAAGGTGTTGACCCTGAAACAGGTTATGCACTCTACAAGACACTCAATGCAGTTGACGCAGCGGGCAATGTATTGCAGGAGAATGTAACTGACGTAGAACTCTACAAGAAGAATCACAAGGGCGAACAATATAGCCTTGTGGAAGGTACTCCTACCTCAGACTGGACTAAAGCAGCAAGTGACTTCGTGGGTAAGTCGGCTACTCCTAAACTCACGGGTGGTTTCGGTTTCGACCTCCGCGTAAAGGACTTCAGCCTCAGCACAACCTTCACTTATTCACTCGGTGGTTATGCTTACGACTATGTTTACGCACGCTTGATGGGTGATGGTGAATTGGGTACACACAACTGGCACAAGGACATGGAAAATCGTTGGACAAAGGCTGGCGATGTAACAGATGTTCCCGCACTTACCAATGGTACAAAATTTGGTAAATATGCCAATGCACGTAGCACCCGTTTCCTCACTAAGCGCAACTACTTGCAACTCTCTAACATCCGTTTGGCTTACAACTTCCCCGAATCTCTCACAAGTCGTTTGGGTGGTATGCACGGTGCACAGATCTACGCTACAGGCGAGAACCTTTTCTTGCTCAGCGCACGCAAGGGCTTTATGCCGGGCACCACAAACGATGGTATGACAAGCGACACGCAGTATCTGCCTTCATCAAGCTTCACTGTAGGTTTGAAGTTTAACTTCTAATCCACATTGACTGCGTAAAACAAATTGAGAAATTTCAACTGCTTATCCATAGCACAATAAAAAGAAATTAAATCATGAAATATAAGTTTTTAGCATATATCCCGGTTATGGCTGCTGCCTTGCTGTCGTTCTCAGCTTGCTCAGATAGTTTCCTCGACCGCGAAACAGATGGTAGCTTCATTACCCCCGACCAACTTGAAGAGTCTGCAAAGTGGAACCCTAAAGTATTGCTCGGACAAACTCAGGGTATCACCACCTCACTCATTCGTTGGCAGGCAGGTGGTACAGATTCACAAAGCGACTTCGGACAGAAATCTGTAGACATCTCAACCGATCTCATGTCGCACGATATGGTAATGTCACGTGGTTCAAGCTACGGCTACTTCATTTCAGAAGCACAAGGCACTGCCGCAAACAAGAACAATACTGCCAGCAATTGGTACTTCTATTATAAGGTTATCAACGCAAGTAACTTTACCTTCACTACCCTTGGTAGCGATGAAGTTGCTCCCGAAAATGCAAGTTACAAGCTCTATTATGCACAAGCTAAAACTGCAAGAGCTTTTGCTTATAGCAACTTGGTGAACCTTTTCACTGGTGACTACGCTACTTATAAGGATAAGAAGGTTATTCCTATCTATCGCGAACAGTCTGCTACGGCAAAGGGTCCCGAAACCACAGCTAAGGTTTACGAACAAATTCTCTTCGACCTTAATGGTGCTATCGAGGCTTTCAAGGCTGCTGCCGAAGCTGGTTACACTTCAACAATCGACCAACCGAGTTTGGCTGTTGCCTACACTTTGAAGGCTTATGCTTACTTGCAGATGGGCGACAATGCAAACGCTAAGGCTAATGCTGACCTCGCTATCGAAGCTGCACAAGGTGCTGGCAAGGCTATCCTCCCGAAGAGCGACTTGAACTACGGCTTTAACACCGTAAATAACAACGACTGGTTGTGGGGTATTGACATCACAGCCGATAACACAGGTGGTTTGTGTACCTTCTGGGGCATGATGGACCTTTACACTTATAGCTACACTGCCGCAGGTGACTTCAAGGTTATCAACTCTGACCTCTTTAACCAAATCCCCGAAAGTGATGCACGTCGCGAATGGTTTACAACCAGCCCCTACTACGCAGCTTGGCAAGGTAGTCCACTCGCACTGTTGCCTACTGGCAAGTTCCACTCAGATCGTTCTTCTGAAATCATGGGCGACCGTAGTTGGGAAAGCGATATCCACTTTATGCGTATTGAGGAATGCTACCTCATTGCTGCTGAAGCTGAAGCTCGCGAAGGTCACACAGCAAGCGCTGCCACTTATCTCAAGGCTATCCTTGATAACCGCGATGAAACTACCGCTGCCTCACTTGCAAGCATGACTAACGACCAGCTCCTCGATGAGATTTTCTTTAACTGGCGTGTAGAAATGTGGGGGGAAGGTAAGAGTCTCCAAACCTTCAAGCGTTTCAAGAAAAACATGACTTGCCCTGCCAACGATCCCAAATATGGCATTGGCGCTGATGGTAGTGCACGTGTAATCAACTACGATTCTAAGGAAGTTGTTTTCGCAATTCCTAACCAAGAATTGCAATACAATTCAAACATGAAAGATGCTGACCAATAATCAGAGGTCTTAAAAAATAGATAACCATAAACAACTAAGCATCCTGTTAGATTTTTAGGTCTAACGGGATGCTTTTTTCGTTTCCTTACTTGAAATTCAAGTGCTTTGCTTAATTTTTTGTAAATTTGCAGCCGAAAACAAATACACAATCAAAATACTTAATGGCAAAAGAAACTGAACTGACGCGCGAACAACTCATCAGACATAAGCTCGATTTGTTGCTCCGCACCGGACAATTGTTGGTGGAAAGCGCCGCCGACACCAATCGCATTATGCGCAATATGAAGCGCACAGCTGCCTTCCTCGGTCTGCCCGAAGAGCACTTGCACATCTATGTGCAGTTCAACATGCTGATGGTGAACCTCAGCGACAATGAACACTCGTACAGCAAATTCCAACGCTGCGATAAGCATGGCATTAACATGACTACCATCTCGCTTATCAGTAAACTCTCGTGGAAAGCTATACGCGAGGACTATAGCATTGAGCAATATGCTGAAGAACTCGAAGAAATTGCCCGCCGCCCACGTAACTACACACCTGTGCAAGTTGCTATCGGTACTGGTTTTGCCTGTGGTGGCTTCTGCATTCAGTTTGGTTGCGACTGGACTGCCTTCTTCTATGCCTCGTTTGCTGCCGCCATTGGTATGTATCTGCGTGGTCTGATGTTGCGCAAAGGCTTGAACAACTATATGGGCATTGCCATTGCTGCTTTTATCAGTACAGTCATTGCTTGGGCTACTACTTTCCTCCCAGCTTCGTGGACTGATACCCCACTCCACCCGCTCTTGGCTTGTGCTCTCTTTATTGTGCCTGGTGTACCTTTGATTAACTTTGTCGACGATATGCTCGACAATTACATACAAGTGGGCTTAACACGTGCCATTAACACCTTCTTGATGATTGTGGCAATGTCGTTTGGTATTGCGTTCTTCTTGAAGTTATCAAATTTTGACCTCACGCAATTCTACACCATTCCCATGATTCCGCACAACTCTTACATCAGTTATGCTGCAGCTGCTGCCATTTCAGCCATGGGCTTCTCAATGATCTTCAACATTCCGCGCCGCTTGCTTTGGGTAGTTGCCATTGGTGGTATCATTGCCGTGTGCACACGTAACTTTGTCAACTTAGGTCCGAGCAACAATAACATGGGTCTTGACATGGGCTTGGCAATTGGTTCGCTCGCAGGTAGTGCCTTGGCAAGCCTTATCGCAGTGAAGGCCGTGCACTGGGTGCATGCTCCTAACCACGTAATCTCTATCCCCAGTGTAATTCCTATGGTGCCTGGTGTATTGATGTATCGTGCTTTGGTAGGTCTCATCGAGATGAATGGTGTAGTAGGCGAACTTACCAATGCCATGAAGTTTGGTATGGCATCAGCCATCACCATTATGTGTATTGCCTTGGGTGTTGCCATTCCTAACGTGTTTGTACGCCATTGGGTAGCTAAGGATCGCCAACGCAAACTCCAACAACTCATCGAAGACCGCAAAAAACGCGGTGACTTCGTTGATTTGACTGAATTATAAAACATAAATAAAAGGGTGGTTCTAAAAGATTAAATTGCTTAGAACCACCCTTAAATCTAACAGTAAACCATGTATCAAGAACCATCTAACCTATCTTGTGGCCGCATCGAAGTGATTTGCGGTTCAATGTTCTCAGGTAAAACCGAAGAACTCATTCGTCGACTAAAACGTGCACGCATTGCGCGTCAACGTGTTGAGATATACAAACCCGCCATCGACACACGCTATTCTGAGGAGGACGTGGTGTCGCACGATGCTACTTCTATTGCCTCTACGCCTGTAGACTCTGCCCGAAGCATCTTGCTCATGGCTTCTGAAGCGCAAGTAGTAGGCATTGACGAAGCCCAATTCTTTGACGACTCGCTTGTGGATGTGTGCAACGAATTAGCAAACAGTGGCAAGCGCGTAATCATTGCTGGGTTAGACATGGACTTTAAAGGTGTTCCCTTCGGTCCTATGCCCCAACTTATGGCAATAGCCGAGGACGTTACCAAGGTTCACGCCATTTGTGTAAAGTGTGGCAATTTGGCACACGTCTCACACCGCATCGTAAAGGACGAAAAGCGCGTACTCCTTGGCGAACAGGATGAATACGAGCCCTTGTGCAGACAGTGCTATAATAAAGCAAAGCAAAGCAA
This sequence comes from uncultured Prevotella sp., assembly GCA_900543155.1. GTDB lineage: Bacteria > Bacteroidota > Bacteroidia > Bacteroidales > Bacteroidaceae > Alloprevotella. Next base: position 193 of record UQQN01000120.1, on the reverse strand, counting down.
AGCTTAAGTATTAAGTATTAAGTATTAAGTATTACATTCTATTGAGGTTCTCATGCGCTATCCCACCCCGAAAGGTAGGGTGTTCAAAATCCATGTTTTTTTCTGCATGGTTTTGATAAAAAAAATGATGCCGTAAATATTGATATTCAACAATAATAAACGCATAAAATGCCTCAATTCGTGTATTATTTTA
>UQQN01000119.1 GCA_900543155.1 uncultured Prevotella sp. | reverse complement strand
TATCAACCAATTATAACATCAAAATATCATCAAAACCATGCATAAAAAATTCATGGATTTTGAACACCCTACCCATTCGGGGTGAGGATGGCGCAAGAAACATTGATTAAATTCTATTCAATTAGTCAAAAACAGAAATTTCTCAGTGAACTAAAAAGACTCAGAGATTTGAAGGATATGAGCCTTGTTCTAATTTTGGTTCGAAATAGAAGATGATAATATAGAATAGTTTCTATATTTCCGCACAAAAAACTGCAGACATCCGTTTGAGCCCAAACAGATGCCTGCAGTTTTATTCAAATAGAATTATGTTGCACAATGAGGCAACAACAAAATTATTCACCTTGTTCTTCTTCAAAGTCCATGTGTGCCTGAACAACAAACAAGAGTTCTTCGGGGTCGAAATTGCCCATTTTTTCTTTTGAAGCTTTCTTAGCAATATATGCTGCAATAACTTCTTCGTCAATTTCTACATAGCCATCCTTATCAGGCTGTGCGTCAAGAACACCACTCTCCGTGTAATATTCAATAATTACATCTAAGAAATAATAAAGTTGTTCTTCAGTGAACTTTTCTTGTAATTCCTGAGGCAAATGCGACTTAATATAGCTCACTGCAGCAGCATCTTCCTGTGCATCGAGCATCAATTCTTCGTCGAGATTCATTACTTAAGGAGATTTTCGATTTTTTCTACAAACTCAGCCTTCTTGCCAGCACCCACGTGCTTGTCAACTACCTCGCCATTCTTAATAAAGAGCACGGTAGGAACATTGCGAATACCAAACTTTGCTGTAAGTTCATCGTTATCGTCTACGTCACACTTACCTACGTTTACGCGACCATCGTATTCCTCTGCCAACTCACTAATGATGGGACCAATCTTTTTGCAAGGACCACACCATGTGGCTGAGAAGTCAAGAACTACGGGCAGACCTTCTGCCACGATACCTTCGTAATTAGCGTCTGTAATAACTTTTTCCATTATATCCTTTGTTTGAAATGTTTCTAATTTGTAAGCTACAATCTTTCTCGCAGCCTATCTTATGCAAAGATAGTGCAAGGTGAATGCAGAACATCAAGTTTACTTGAATGTTATGCTGAACCGCAGCCTATCTTATACAAAGATAGTGCAAGGTGAATGCAGAACATCAAGTTTACTTGAATGTTATGCAGAACCGCAGCCTATCTTATGCAAAGATAGTGCAAACCGAATACAAAATATCAAACTCGTTTAAATATTTTGCTAAGGTGCAGCCTATCTTATGCAAAGATAGTGCAAACCGAATGCAAAATATCAAACTCGTTTGAATATTTTGCTAAGGTGCAGCCTATCTTATGCAAAGATAGTGCAAGGCAATCGCAATACAAAACAAAAACACAAAAACTTTTGTTTTTATTGCCATGCCATAGTTTTAATTGATATTATATTCAATCTCGTGTTTCTTCAAGAACTCGATGAGTTCACTGTCAACAGACAGATGCACACTTCGACTTTGAAGCATCAACTGTTGTTGTTGTTCACGATCGAACACATTGAAATACACCTCTGTGGGGCCCTCCGATTTCTTCATGATTGAAACCATCTCGGTTACCAAACCTTGCGACAATTGGTCGGCATCTACAGATATTGTGATAGAGCGAATTTTTTGATCTTTTACATCAGCAAGAAATTCTACACGCCCGATTTTCAACTCATAAGAGTTTTCCTTCCATTGGCGTTCCTCTACCCTACCCGTTACAAAGAGCGTATTTCCTACTTGGAAGTAACCGCTGAAGTTTGCCCAATCATCGCCAAAGAGAGGAATTTCGCCAGCACCGCTGTAATCCTCCATCTTGACAATGCCATAGGGCTTACCATTACGTGTTTGTCCCACACGCACATCCGTTACAATACCTCCCAAACTCACATCTTGGTTGGCAAATGGTGTAACATCGTCCAATTGTTCCATGTGCATATTGCACACATTGTCCACAATAATTTTAAAAGAGTCGAGTGGGTGTCCCGAAATGTAAATACCAATCAAGTCACGCTCCTTATTCAGTCGTTCCAAATCACTCCAACGCTGGATGAGCTTTGAAGGTTCTGGCTTTGCAATCTCTAACGTCTCAGACGGACCAAAGAGCGACATACTGTTTTCAGCACGGTCTATTTGGAAACGGTTACCATAGTTTACCAAAGCATCCAAGAAAGTATTGCCATTCTCATCGGGCACAACAAACTGCTCACGCGTAATCGTACCAAAACTATCGAAGGCACCAGAGAGTGCAAGACTTTCGAGCGATTTTTTATTACACATCGAAAGATTAACACGTTCTACCAAATCATAGACCGATTTGTACAAACCATTCTTTTTACGTTCTTCAAGAATTTGTTGCACAGCACCCTCGCCTACCCCCTTCACAGCGCCCATACCAAAGCGAATATCACCACTATGGTTCACACTGAACTTAAGGTAACTTTCGTTAATATCAGGTCCGAGTGTACTGATTCCCATCGACTTACACTCATCCATCAATTTCGAAACCGTAGTAATGTCCGACAAACTTCGACTCATCACACCCGCCATATATTGCGAGGGATAATTTGCCTTTAAGTAAGCCGTTTGATAAGCCACCCACGAGTAACAAGTAGCATGACTCTTATTGAAAGCGTACGAAGCAAAAGCTCGCCAGTCGTTCCAAATCTTCTCAAGTACCTTAGGGTCGTAGCCATTCGCCTTACCACCATCAATAAACTTGGGATACATATGGTTCAGCTTGTCAATAAGCTTTTTACCCATGGCCTTACGCAAGGCATCACTCTCACCACGTGTAAAGTTCGCAATTTCGCGCGAGAGCAACATCACCTGTTCTTGATACACCGTGATACCATACGTGTCCTTGAGGTATTTCTCCATACAAGGAAGGTCGTAAGTAATAGGCTCATCACCATGTTTACGAGCAATAAACGAGGGGATATATTGCATAGGTCCCGGACGATACAAAGCATTCATGGCGATAAGGTCTTCAAAGGTTGAAGGCTGCAAATCGCGCAAATACTTCTGCATACCAGTAGACTCAAACTGGAACGTACCAATGGTGCGACCATCACAATAAAGCTGATAGGTTGCAGGATCTTCAATACTGATTTCGTCAACATCAAGATCTATGCCAAGCGAGAGTTTGATATTTTCAATGGCCTCCTTAATGATAGAGAGCGTCTTAAGCCCCAAGAAGTCCATCTTAATCAATCCCGTTTCCTCAATTACACGACCTTCATATTGCGTGCAGTGAAGTTCTTCACCCGTTTCCTTATCTTTTGCCGTAGACACAGGCACCCAATCTGAAATATTGTCACGACAGATAATGAAGCCACAAGCATGCACACCCGTATTACGCACATTACCCTCCAACATCTTAGCATAACGAATCGTATCGCGCAGCAAAGTGTCAGACGAAGTTTCAGCTTCGCGCAATTCAGGAATTGCCGCAATGGCATTGGTCAAATTCATCTTAGGTACCTTACCATCAGGACCTTCAGGCAATTTATCGGGAATTAGTTTACACAGATCGTTCGAGATAGCCAATGGCAATTTTTGCACACGTGCCACATCCTTAATGGCAAGTTTAGTAGCCATCGTACCATAAGTAATAATGTGTGCCACATTGTCGGCACCATATTTTTGTGTAACCCAGTTCAATACGCGTCCACGACCATCATCATCAAAGTCCACATCAATATCAGGCAATGAGATACGGTCTGGATTCAAGAAACGCTCAAACAGCAAGTCATATTTAATAGGGTCAATTTGGGTAATACCTAAGCAATAAGCCACCGCACTACCTGCTGCCGAACCACGACCAGGACCCACACTTACGTCTAATTCCTCGCGAGCCGCACGAATATAATCTTGCACAATCAAGAAGTAACCAGGGAAACCCATTGTCTTCATAATGTGCAATTCAAACTTAATGCGCTCTGCAGTTTCGTCATCCAAGGGGTCGCCATAACGACGCTTTGCACCCTCATAAGCCAACTTAGCCAAATAGTCTGCTTCGAGCTTGATACGGTAGAGTTTATCAAATCCGCCCAACTTTTTTATCTTGCTCAAACCATCCTCTCTACTCATCACCACATTGCCATTTTCGTCTTGCGTAAACTCGTTAAACAAGTCTTCCTCCGTCAAGCGTTGGCGATATTCTTCTTCAGTACCAAAGTCTTCGGGAATAGCAAAGTTAGGCATAATAGGCGCATGGTCGATGGTGTAGGTTTCCACCTTGTCGCATATTTCACAAGTATTGGCTAAGGCTTCGGGCAAATCGGCAAACACCTCATTCATTTCTGCCCGCGTCTTAAACCACTCTTGTTTGGTATAAAGCATGCGCTTAGGGTCGTCCAAGTCCTTACCCGTTGCCAAACAAATCAATCGATCGTGCGCCTCGGCATTTTCTTCGTCCACAAAGTGACTATCGTTCGTACAAACACACTTTACGTTATACTTTGCCGCAATGCGCAATAGTTCCTTGTTCACCGCCTCCTGTTCAGGGTAGGTTTCACGATTGGCTCTGATGGAAGGGTCTGTCACCTTATGGCGCATCAATTCAATGTAATAATCATCGCCAAAAATGCTTTTAAACCATTGCACAGTTTCTTCAGCCTCTTCAATGCGTCCTTGCATAATTTTTTGTGGCACTTCACCACCCAAGCAAGCTGAGCACACAATGAGGTCTTCATGAAACAGCTCCAAGTCTTTATGGTCTGTACGCGGACGCATATAAAAGCCATCTACCCATGCTCGCGACACCAGTTTAACCAAGTTGTGATAACCATGCTCGTTCTTAGCCAACACAATTAAGTGCCAACCCGATTGGTCCACTCTTTCGCTCTTCAATGATTTGTCACCTCTGCGTGCCACATACATCTCACAACCAAAGATCGGTTTAAAATTAGCTATAGGACGTTGTTTTTTCAGCGTAGCCTCGCATTCGGCAATAAGTTCTTCTACACTCTTTCCCTCGTCAGGATTTTTTCCATCCTTATCGAGTTTAGGAGCGTAGCTTCCATCTTGCAGCGAAGCCAATTTAGCCTCGGTATTCTTCACAACACCTTTCGCCTTTCCCGTAACCTTGTTTGCGTAGTTATAAAACTCTTTTATACCCATCATATTACCATGATCGGTCACAGCCATACCGCGCATACCATCGCGAATGGCTTTATCTACAAGTTTGGGAACAGCCGCCTGTCCGTCAAGAATAGAATATTGCGTATGTACGTGCAAATGCACAAAGTCTTGCATAGGAGATTAAGATAATATTTGTACAAGTATTGCGCAAAGCTACAAAAAAAGCACGAAATATAGCCTTGTTAGGTGTTAATTGTGCTTTTCGCAGAAAGAAAAGCCCGAAACGCTTGCAAAGTACATAAAGTTTTTTTACTTTTGCGATAAATCTAAATGCGACCCATTTTTTTGATAACATTTAGATAAACTCAAACAACAAATAAACCTAATATAATCAACTTTAATAAGACATGAGAGTTATCATCGAACCCGATTACGAAAAGCTGTCTAACTGGGCTGCTGAGTACGTTATTAACAAAATCAATGCAGCTAACCCCTCAGCTGAAAAACCTTTCGTATTGGGTCTTCCCACCGGTTCTTCTCCTATCGGTATGTATAAGGCTTTGGTTAAAGCCAACAAAGAAGGTCGCGTAAGCTTCAAGCACGTGCTCACTTTCAATATGGACGAATACGTAGGTCTCCCCGAATCACACCCCGAGAGCTACCACTCATTCATGGCTAACAACCTCTTCAACCACATCGACTGCCCGAAGGAGAACATCCACATCCTCAACGGTAACGCTGAAGACTTGGCTGCTGAATGCGCTCACTACGAACAAATGATTAAGGACGCAGGTGGCATCGACCTCTTCATTGGTGGTATCGGTCCCGACGGTCACATTGCCTTCAACGAACCGGGTAGCTCACTCACAAGCCGCACTCGTCAGAAGACTTTGACCACTGACACTCGTATCGCTAACTCACGTTTCTTTGGTGGCGATCCCGAAGGTGTACCTGCTACAGCTCTTACTGTAGGTGTGGGCACTGTTATGTCAGCTAAGGAAGTTCTTATTCTTTGCAATGGTCACAACAAGGCTCGCGCTCTTCAGGCAGCTGTTGAAGGTCCTGTTACTCAGATGTGGACTATCTCTGTACTTCAGATGCACGAACACGGCATCATCGTTTGCGACGAAGCTGCTTGCGAAAGCATCACACATGGTACTTACAAGTACTTCAAGGACATCGAGAAGAACAATCTCTAATTCGTGGGAAGCGAAAAGTAAAGATTTTTCAATCTATTACTTACAAACAAATTTAAAGAGTATCTGTCATTTGGCAGATACTCTTTTTTTATAATGCAAAGTGAGGAAACACTTTTGCTTGTTATTTCGTCTGCCCTACTTCCTCTCCCTAACAATAAGCATTCACAATCGCATGATTTTAAAGGTATTTGCCATTATAAGGGATTACCCCGTTAAGTAGGGTGTTCTAAATCCATAGTTTTTTCTGCATGATATATGATAGATTTATCAAGATTTTTCATGCGCCAGCCTCACCCCATTAGGTAGGGTGTTCAAAATCCATGATTTTTTTCTGCATGGTTTTGATG
>UQQN01000118.1 GCA_900543155.1 uncultured Prevotella sp. | reverse complement strand
CTAACGGGGTGAGGCTGGCGCGTGAAAATTCTTGATAAATCTATCAAATATCATGTAGGAAAAATCATGGATTTTGAACACTCTAGCCCAAAGAATATTGCCTATCACCAATTTCTAAAAAAAAACGTGGCAAGACTTCACGTCTTACCACGGATTTTTAGCTATATCAATTCTTTTTTATGTTGGCTTACTTGTTGTTTGTTGCAGAGTTAGCTTCGTCCTCATCAATCGTGTTATTGGGGTCATCAGAACCCTCGCTAAGCAAGTCATGTCCCCAGTGAGTTGATGCCAAGCGCTTTTCGCGTTGAATAACCTCCTGTGCCTTTTTAGCATAGATAATCATGCGCAACGACTGTGAATATGAAATGTAGTTCCACAACCAGTTAAAGAGCACAATCAGTTTGTTGCGCACACCCAAAATAGAGCGCAAGTGAACAACCAACCAAAGGAACCATGCCATAAAGCCACCAAACTTCATGCTGCTAAATTCTGCTACGGCGCGGTTACGACCTACAGTAGCCATTGTGCCTAAGTTTTTATAGTGGAAAGGCTTCAACTCCTTGCCTGCTGCCAAACGCTTAAGGTTCTTAGCCAAGTTTTTACCTTGCTGAATGGCTACCTGAGCTAACTGTGGGTGTCCGCCTTGCCAGTTGTTGTCGCCATTAGGCATAATGCACTGGTCACCAATGCTAAATACGTCTTCGAGTCCAGGCACACGATTAAATTCATCCACAACAATACGTCCGCCTCTGCCCAAGTGCGAAGGATCAAGGTTGCCCACGGGCTGTGCTGCAATACCACTCACCCAAATAAAAGTACGTGTGGCAATGCTGCTACCATCCTTAAGCATCACGTTGTGATCTTTATAGTCTGTTACCATCTTGTTGAGCAACACGTTAACGCCCATTGTGCGAAGGTACTTTTCTACTTTCGCAGACGACTCCTCGCTCATGGCAGCCAACAAGCGTGGACCTGCCTCAATAAGGTAGATATTCATTAACGAAGAGGGCAAATCGGGGTAGTCTTTAGGCAAAACAAAATTCTTCATTTCGCTCAATGCACCTGCAATCTCTACACCTGTGGCACCACCGCCCACAATTACCACGTTGAGCAACTCTTGGCGTTCTTTATCAGTGGCACAAGTCAGTGCACGTTCAAAGTTGTCGAGCAAGGCATTGCGAAGACCCATAGCTTCGCTCACATTCTTCATAGGCATAGCCTCACGTGCCACATTTTTATTACCAAAGAAGTTGGTTGTAGCACCTGCTGCAAGTACCAAATAGTCGTATTTTACCTTACCGATAGAGGTTTGAATAATTTTGTGCTCAGGAAAGATAGAGCGCACCTCTGCCATGCGGTAGAAGAAGTTCTTGCGTTTTTGAAAAATCTTACGGAAGGGGAAAGAAATAGAGCTAGGTTCAATACCTGCCGAAGCAATTTGGTAAATCAGTGGTGGAAATTGGTGATAGTTGTTGCGGTCGACAAGCACCACCTGAAAATCGCTATTGCGCAGTTTGTTGGCTAATTTAAGTCCGCCAAAGCCGCCGCCTACAATGACTACTCTTTTTTTGTCGGTTTTTGGAAGGTTAAAGCTCATAAATCTTTGTAGTATTTTTTATATTGTATAACGTGATATTTGCAAAGTTACGTGTATTATCCTAAATGTCGCAAATAATGTTCTAAAAAGATTGCTTTCGTGTTATATTTTTATTACAAAAAAGCGCATACTGTTACATTGAAGTGACAATATGCGTTTAGCTCAGCGAGCGTATTTGGGTAGGTCCTTTTTTCAGCAACTCTTATTGTTGTCTGTGCAAGGGATAGTAATAAGTGTCGTATGCAATGGAGCTTGCCGTATTGCTATCGAAGTTAATTTTGTAGCTACGACCATCGTTTCCCATAAAATAAACTTGGTCTGTAGGCATCACACCGTTGGGGGCTAAGGTCGATATAATCTGTCCAAAGACCTTGTCGGGGCAAGTATTGATATAGTTTACTACAGCTTGAAACGAGTTCATACTACGTGGCATTTTAACGAAAGCCTTGAGGTATTCATAATCTTCCGCATCACCCATGTCATCTTCTTCAACAACCGTTTTAAAGCAAATTCTTTCGTTTTGCTCAGCGTCGTATTCAATGGGAATGCGTGTGCTTGCTACATACAAAAAATCTGCTACGTACACAAACTGCACAAAATATATCTCGTCTTCGTTTAAGGATTTTACTTCATACCACACATTGTTATAGGCGCCTCCATTTCGCACACTGCCATTTTTAATGTGAAAGTCTAATGGCTTATCTTCCTCATCACTATATGTGGAAATGAGAACTTCAAGGTCACCTAGTTGGTCGTCACTGGGTTCTACTTTGTTTATCACCTTGCAAAAGTCGCCCCGTATCCACCCCAATTTTGTGTTACCTTGTCCAGGGTTACCTGCATACTCAGGAGCAGTGGCAAGCACTTGGTACCAACCATTTTGTGCTTCACTTTTTTGCGGATTCAGCATCATAATTTCTCCCTTTTGTGGATGATATGCTTCAATGTATGCTCCAGTGTTACGGTTAGGACGGAAGCGTGTAGCCTCCGTGTCGCTATAAAATAGTTTGGCATAGGTGTCGATAGAGCCACCATCCGAGTTCCAAATCATCAATTTACCCGATGTGGTGTTCGGCAATCGGCGAAGGTTTACACCCTCGTTTTTGATTTGCAAAAAGCGTGTCACCTTAGGTACTTTTATCGTAATTTTTTGAATGCTTTGTGCCACAGAGGGCAAAGCTGTCAGCGACAGAACCAACGACAAAAAGATGGATTTCAATGCAAAATGCTTCATGTTGTGTGAATTTAGATTGTGAATATTGCTTTTTTTGTGTGCTACACATGGCAAATATAGTGCATTCGTTTTATATATGCACAGAAATTTGACAAAAAAATGCGTGTGCAGGTAAAATATGATAAAAAGTAGATGACTTTATTAAAAAAAGTCGTAAGTTCCCTTTTCCTAAAAGAAAACTTACGACAAATATAATATTCCCCTCTTCCCCTCAAAAAAATCAATAAAGCAAGCAACCAGCCAATCCGCAAAGCACAATCATAAACAGCGCGTTAATTCTGTAATAGCCCACGCCAATCAGTGTGGCAATAAATAGGAAAGCACTAATGCCTACCTCCCACATGTCGGTAGAGGGAGAGCCAAAGGTATCGGTGCGTATAAGCATAATGGCAGCAGCTGCAATTAAGCCTGGCACTAACGGTCGAAGCACCACCATAGCGCAGTCAAAAAAGCGTTTATATTGCTCTTTTTCTTGTAATGTGGTGTAGAATGCCGTCCAAATGGTAGAGGGCACAGCCAAACCAACTAACGACACGATACTGGCAGAGAGTGTTCCCCAAAAACCAAATTGTGATGAGGCTGCAAGTGTGCTGGCAAGTGTAGCAGTGTTTATGCCCGTTCCACCAGGAAGTATGCGACAAAAAGCCATTAAGTCTGCCATCTGACCTGGTGTCAGCCAATGGTGTAGCGTAATTACCTCGTGTTCGAGCAAGGCTTGTGCACTGGCATTGCCACCAATGCCCAAGAAACCCACTTGTAAAAAACTGAGAAGAAGGAATAAGAACAGTAACATAGATCTTTAATTTTGTTTTAAGATAGAGTTTTGGCGATTTATCCCCTTACTCGTTGTTTGAATAAACTAATATGGCATAAATGGCAGCAAGCACTGTAAGCCCTAAAATGATGTAGCTAGGCGAAATGCCCAACAGACCAATGGCTATGGCTGCACCAATAGGAATCCACACCGTGCTGAGCGATACATTCGAACTGCGCCAAAGCTGTATGCAAGGCAGTGCCACTAATGCAATAATAGCAGGACGTGCACCACGCAAAAAAGCCCGAATGGCTGGCACCTCACAAAAGTCGTTATAGAATGTGGCAAATATGCTGAATATTACCAAAGGTGGCAACAACATGCCTAATAAACACACCGCACTGCCTTTCCACCCATTGATTTGACGCCCCATATAGGTGGCAAAGTTTACGTTGAATATGCCGGGCATGGCTTGCACCACAGCAAGGTGATGTGCAAACTCCTCCTCTGTCATCCAACCATTTTTATTAACAATGGCTTTTTTGAGCGGAGCAACGCATGCATAACCATCGCCAATGGTAAGTCCGCCTGCTTGCAAAAAAGTATTGAACAGTGTGATTAGTGTTTGTAACATGTGTATGTTTAGAATATTTGGTAAAGCATATTCCACCCCTGCTCCTCATGCTGAGGGCAGGGGTGAAGTATGTGCAATTTACTTTTTTAGAAAGCTAAAATTTTTAGAAGCGTCCTTTCGTGGAACCCTTTTATTGGTGCTGTTCTCTGTAAAGGTCGTTCACCGTCTTAACGGGATTGAAAGTGCTAAGAGGCACCTCCACAAACACTGTGCTCCAATTGCTCATGGCACCATTCCAAAGTCCTGGCAATTCAAGTGCTTTAAGTGCCTTGCCGTCCTTGCTCTTGTGCGAGATAAAGCCTGTTTGTGGATCTACATACTTAGGTAGGTCAAAGGCTTCGCCCTTATAATTCTTAATGGCGCAAACCAAATCTACGGGGTTGAAGTGCGTACCCTTCTCGAACATGGCTTTCTTTTCGGGATCGTCCATGTCGATTTGTGAACTCTCTAAAATCTGCAATGAAATGGTGCCATCAGGGTTATAAGCTAAGAACGGACCACCACCAGGTTCGCCCACATTGCGCACCATACCACAAACTCGCATGGGACGGTTTAGCTTTTGCTGCAAATAAATTGCCAACTCTGTGTCCTCAAGCATCTTTGTTTCAGGATTCTTGGTGAAGAGTTTTTTCTGTACAAACTGCAACATCTCGCGCAGTTCGTCCATCGTATATTTGCCGCTTTCAAGTTTGCGCAAGTAAGCAAATGCTTGTGCTTGGAGTTCAACAAGCACACCAGCGAGCAATTTTTTATACTTCACAGTGTCGTCCTTCAAGCGGTCGGGCACCACATTGTCGATGTTCTTAATAAACACCACATCGGCATCAATGTCGTTGAGGTTTTCAATCAGCGCACCATGTCCACCTGGACGGAACAGCAGTGAACCATCTTTTGTGCGGAAGGGAGTGTTGTCGGGGTTAGCAGCCACCGTGTCGGTGCTCGGTTTCTGTTCTGAGAAACTCACGTGATAAGTTACCCCAAAGTGAGCTTCATAACCAGGCACTACCTTAGCCACCAAAGCTTCAAAGAGTGCGCGATGTTCGGGCGAAACCGTAAAGTGTACATTCACCGTGCTATCCTTTTCGCGAGCATAGAGCGCACCTTCTACCAAGTGTTCTTCGAGTGGTGTACGTGCTCCATTTTCATAGCTGTGGAACTTCAACAAACCTTTAGGCAAAGCCCCATAGTTCAATCCTTCTTTGCCGAGCATGGCACGAACTACAGCCTTATATTCGCCGTCTGCCATCAGAGCATCAATGCCCTTTCCGTGCAAGCGTTGGCAAGCTGCATCCAAGTCAGCATAGAAAGCAGCATCATGAATGCGTTCAAAAAATTTCTTCTCAAAGTCGGTTGTCGGCACGTCATAGTCGGCATCGGCAAAGGCAAACATGTCTTTAAACATGCGGCTTGCAGCCCCCGAAGCAGGCACAAACTTCACAACCTTATGAGCCATGTCGGCAGTGTAGTCTTCCCAAGCTGCAAGATAGTGTTTTACCTCTTCTTCGTTAGGGCTGAGAATGCCCTTTTCTATGCTGGCAGCAGCAGAGAGTTTCAAGTAGGGGAAACCCTTGGCAAAGCATGCCAACTGCGCGTTGAGTTTTTCTTCGCTAATGCCTTTTTGGCGTAGCAAATCCTTGTCTTTTTCTGTAATCATGGCTGAATGCGGATTAATTGTCAGTAATTACTCTGACAAAGGTACTAAAAAAAGCAATAACTTGCAGTCTTTAAGCAAAACTTTCGTTTTTTTCTTTGCTGAACCTTTCTATTCTTGTTGTGCAGAGCAAAATGATAGCTCATATCATCGCCTAAGTATGTCTGCACATACTCCATTTTGTGTACTTATAAAAAGTGACCAGTGACCAGTGACCGCGAAAGTTTCTGATAATCAATAGAAACGCGGTCACTTGGTCACTTGAAATAATTCTTAATTTGTGGTTAACGAATGTAAAGTGCTAAGAAATCCCTACTTAACGGGGTAATCCATATTTGTGTGATTTCTGTAGGAATGTGGAACTATGCTAATATTAAGCCATGTTATGTTAATACTATTTAATAAGATAGGCTTAAAATGCAAATGTTTTGGGGAGAATGATGGCTTTTGACCGCCTTACTTAATGCGATGATTTCTTGTAATACGCAACCAAATCTTTGAAAAAGTAGATAGAAAATAGTACGGATTTGGGTTGTTTTTTTCCCTTCTCTTAGTACAACATTTTTCGGTGATTAGAATTCCGAAGGAAGCCCGATATCATTCCGAAGATATCCCGAAGGCTGAAGTGTAATAAAAAAATTAACAAAAAACACCTCGCAATTTTAGTAAATTGCTCCATTGCTAAAATGACTTGTTACTCCCCCATAACTCTTCCCTAATGGTAGGGTGTTCAAAATCTATAATATTTTTCTGCATGGTTTTGATGATATTTTAATATTATAAATGATTGATATTCAATAATAATAAACGCAGAAAACGCCTCGATTCGTGTATTGTTTTAATGGGTTACCCCGTTAGGGGTGAGATAAGGTAGCCAGGTATG
>UQQN01000117.1 GCA_900543155.1 uncultured Prevotella sp. | reverse complement strand
ACCCAGGGTGTCGCTTCGCTTGCCCTGGGCTATGTGCTGTTGCCCTTTCAGGGCGCATTATCGGCTGCACCTCAGCAATTCAAACAAGTTTGATTGCGTTCAGTTTGCGCGATAATTTTGCTCATTTGGAACTAAATCCGAAACTTTAATAAGTTACAATATTAGAATATCTTCAAATCGTACTGATTTTGAACACCCTAGCTAATGGGGTAATCCGTTATAATGGAATTGACTTCATTGTCCTATGAAATCGACTTCGTTGGCAAAGTAAGTTGACTTCATAAAAGCTTAGACGACTTCAATGTAAAAAGCAAGCGCAGCTCGTATTTCGAACTGCGCTTGCAATTATATTATCTTTCAAAAGATATTTTTACTAAGGCTTAAGCCATGCTTGGGAACAACACAGTAGCTGTGCCATCAGCTGAGGTAACTACTACTTGGTTTTTCTCGTTTACTGAGATAGTAAGTGCTGAACCATCAGCAAGGGTTATCGTACCATTACCTGTTGTAGCATCGTAGGTATAAGTACCTTCACCTTCCGCACCACCAATTTCGTATTGAATGTGTCCCTTGCCATCAAAGATAGCAGCTACACTTTCGTCGGCAGAAGTCCAGAGCAAACTTTCGTTTAAAGTAGGTTTACCTACAACGGCACGGAAAGCTGCATACTTGCCTTCGTATTCCTTAGGTTTACCATTTGCGTCTGTATAAGTCTGAACCACAAATACCTGAACGGTAGTGTAAATTTGGTTAGACTGACGAATTGCGTATACACGCAAGGGAAGACCAAAAGGAGACTGTGCAAAATTGATTACGCTCATACCTATAGCCTTGTCGTAAGACACGGTACCTTTTTCGCATGAGGCGTAAACAAGTTCACCCGTATTACCTACGGCAGAGAATGCCATAGTGCAAATGGTGTCACCTTCAGCATTCTCAGAGAAGCTAAGGTTAAACTGAGAACCATCTTCCATGTACTCAGAATTCCAACTCTGAAGTGTTTCGTGCTCATCGTAGACTGCGACAGTACCCATATCTGCATCGGTACAAGCAACCATGCCCAACGCAACCACTGCAAGCACAAACAGTTTGCTTATAAATTGTTTCATTGTTTGAGTCTTTAATTATGAATTAATAACCAGCATTCTGCTTCAAGTTCTTGTTAGCTTGCATATCCTGTTGGGGGATAGGCCAAGTGAAGCGAATGTTGCTGGGCTCAACACTAAGTGTTTGCACATTACCCTTGTCAACAAGCACGGGTGTATTAAACTTCTGCGGTTCACGCTTAAAGCCTTGGTGCCAACGCTTAAGACAAGGCATACGGAAACCTTCGCCTACAAACTCACGAGTCCATTCGTCTTGCATCACCTTGTCGAGGGCTTCGCCTGTAACTGTATCCTGAATATAATCGGCACTTGATTCATCGTAACCATCGAAACGTGTGCTACGCAATTCGTTGAGATAAGCGCGTGCTTCGTCTTCGTTACGAGCAGCCTTACGCAAATTAGCTTCAGCAATAATGAGGTATGCCTCAGCAGCACGGAAAGCCTTTGTTTGGTTGTAGATTTCAGAGTACCAAATGCCTTGCTTACGAAGAAGTGGGTTACCAGGGAACTTTGTGAAGATTACACCATCCTCAGTTGTACCATTTGTATTGGCAACATCGGTAGTCAAACCACCTGCTTCATAAAGGTCTACCACACCATAATTTGAAGCATCACCCATACCGAGGTACATACTGTTTTCGCCATTGGTCTTGTGGCTGAAGTATACACTGCGGCGCAAGTCTTTGCTGCTGTAAAGATCGAGCAAATTCTGCGTAGGCAAGAAATCAGGGTTCGTACCCTTAAGGTCCTGCTCCAAGTTTTCAGTAACAATATTGAAGTTGAGATAGATGCCATAGGTATTTGCAATTTCATCAGCAGTTTGCACGGGCTGATATACAATTTCATTACCCTGGTCCATAATCCAAAGACCGAGCAAACCTTCAAGACCATTACCGAGGGGATAGTTCTCCACAATAGTCTGAGCTGCTGCAATAGCTTCGTCGAACTTGTGCATATACAAGTATACGCGAGCACGAAGAGCTGTAAGAGCATCGGCATTAGGTGCAGTGGTAGTAGCCTGAATCTTATCGGCTGCCTTAGCAGTAGCATTGTATGCGTCAACCTTCTTAAATTCGGCATCTGCATAATCCATGTACTTCACAATAGAATCGCAAGTCTCTTGCAATGTAGCACGTGCAGGACGAGCCTCGCTGCTAACTTCCTCTACAATAGGAAGACCGAGTTCGGTTGCTGCGGTTTCGGGTTCGTAGTCATTGCAATAGAAGGGAAGCATGCTGCTATAAGCATAGGCGCGTGCAAAGAAGGCAGTAGCCTTGATGTTGGCAATGTTAGCTTGCTGCTTTGCAGTGAGCGTAGCATCCGCTTCGAACTTACCAATGTGAGCCAACACGTCGTTCGCTTGAAGAAGCACGCTGTAGTTGTTAGCCCAAATGCCATCGCCATCGAACTGGCTACCTGTAAAGGTCCAATCGTTCATTTTGCCAAGAACGGCAGAAGTAAGACGCTGGTTGAAGAGGTCCATCTGTACATCGCTTACGTAGGCATTAGAGCCACCCACATCAGAACGCAGCACAGAGAGCAAACCTCTATACTGATTGGTTGCATCAGTGTAGCTTTCCCATGCTGCCTCTTCGGTGAGACTGTCAGTGGGGAACTGGTCGAGTTCACACGATGTGAGAACCGGCGCAGCCAAGACTGAGCAAAATATTGCTTTAAGAATATATTTGTTCATGTTATGTGAATCGTTTGTGGTTTTTGTGTTTTTAGAATGTAACATCTACACCAAGTGTGTACTGACGTGTGGCGGGGTAGTTACCAGCAGTAAGGTTTGAGTTAACCTCGGGGTCAACACCTCTGAACTTGGTAACGGTAAAGATGTTACGACCTGTAAAGTTGAAACGCACGTTCTCGAAGAAACGAGTAGCTTCTACCCAGCGCTTAGGCAAGGTGTAAACAAGCTGCAAGTTCTTCAAACGCATGTACGATGAGTTTTCGAGCAAGTGTGTGTCGAACTGCGAGTCATACTTAAAGGCGGGAAGTTTGGCATGGTCACCGGGCTTCTTCCACATGCTCAAGCAGTCACGATCTTGATTCATACCCTGAGTGGCTGCACTCGAAGACGTGTTAAGGAAGTAGTCGTTGTTAACCATATACTTGCCCAATGTGTAGCTAAAGTCGGCAATAAGTGCCAAGCCCTTATAGCTAACTTGGAAACCAAAACCACCATTGTGGGGAGCGAAACGCTTCTTACCTGTATCTTGGTAGAGACTTTCAATTTGGCTTGCGTCCTTGGTCATAGTCTCAGGGTTGTAGGTGTAACCTGCGTCACCCTTATAACCTACCTTATACCACATAGGAGCACCATCGTTCTCGTCGATACCAGCGAAGATAGGCATGTAGTAATTCAAACTCTTACCCTTGATGTAGCTAACAAAAGCTCCCTTCATAGGCCATTCGTCGAGGTCGTAGAAGAGTTTGTCAATCTTGTTAGAGTTGTAAGAGTAAGTGGTATGGAAGTTTACAAACCAATCGCGTGTGCGAATGATGTCGTAAGAGAGGTCTACTTCAACACCACGGTTGCTCATCTCACCAATGTTCTTCATCATAGAAGACATACCCGTAGTATAGGGCAAAGGTGTAGACATCAACATGTCCTTAGTCTTGCGGTTGTAGAAGTTGAGGTCGAGCGTAACCTTACCAAAGAAACCTGCGGTGATACCGACGTTGGCTTGGATTTGCTTTTCCCAACCGAGGTCGCCATTGGGGAACTGACCATAACCTACACCCAGGTCGCCTTTATATTGTGTAGTACCTGCAAGAGCGAGGTGAGTATAGTTACCAATTTCTGAGTTACCTGTAGAACCCACGCTCGCCTTCAACTGCAAGTTGGTCAACCAACTAGAAGCAGGACGGATGAATGATTCTTGCATCATATCCCACATCAAACCACCACTATAGAAGAGAGCAGTACGATTTGACTTACCGAAACGTGAAGAAGCATCCGAACGTACGGTGAAGTTGGCATAATACTTGTGGTTCAAATCATAGTCTACACGACCAAAGAACGAGAGATACTCATACTTGGCTGTGCTACTTGATGCAGGAGCAGGCACTGTACCCGCGCTCAATTCGGGCAAACGGTCATCGTGCATACCTCTTGCTACAGCTGTGAATGAGTTTGAGCTATATTTAATACCTTCTTGACCGAGGAGGAATGTAAAGTTGTGCTCGTTCTTGGCATTATCGCTGAAACCAACCTTATATTCGGCAGTGTTGGTAATTGTCCAGTTTGTGCCTTGTGCAGAACCCGAAGAAGCTGAACCTGTAGAACCTTGCATAGCTGCGAAGCTGGGCAAAATTCTTGACTTCGTACGCGAGATAGTAGCGTAAAGACCCAACTGTGAACGGAGTGTCAAGCCCTTAACAGGAGTAAGCTCAACAAATGCTGCACCGTTATACAAGAAGTTTTCACCCTTGCTGGGACGCACGTCTACGAGGAAGAGAGGGTCGTAAAGATTACCCCATGAGTCAGAGCCCCAAATTTGGTGCTTAGTGTCAGCATAAGTATAAGGTTCCCAATAACGAGGCCATGCCGAAGCAATGGTCGAAGGAGAGTAAAGGTCGTTGGTTGCTGTACCTGCATTAGAGTTTGCACGGTTTTCAGAATATGCAGCCGATTGGTTCAAACCAATCTTCAACCAATCCTTCACCTTGCTATCGAGGTTTGCACGCAAAGTGGTACGCTTCATGTACGAGCCATAAGTAATACCGTTTTGCTTAGCGTAAGAAGCCGATACGTAGTAGTTTGTTTTTTCAGTACCACCACGCACACTGAAGTCTGTGGTGTGCATCAAAGCAGCATTGTCAAACATATACTTCTGCCAGTCGAAGTTTGCACCATGACTCTTGAAGTGTTCGTATGTTGAGGGATAAATAATGCCGTTCTCGAGCTGGAAGTCGAGCAATTCATCGGCATTCATGGGATTACCAATAGAACGCGCCATTTGGCTCCAACCCACATTCTGACTCAAAGTGATTTGTGCCTTTTCGCTGTTGCGACCCTTCTTAGTGGTAATAAAGATTACACCATTGGCAGCACGCGAACCATAGATTGAAGTTGCCGAAGCATCCTTCAAAGTGGTAACACTTTCGATATCGCTTGGACCGAGCATCTGAAGGATGTTAACACCTGCGGGCGAACCATCCACCACGATAAGCGGTGTGCTACTTGCCGAAAGTGAACCGATACCACGAATATTGATATCGACGTTACCAAACGAGCCAACTTCACCCGAGTTGCTTTGGATGTTCAAGCCAGCCACCTGACCTTGAAGCGCGTCTGCCACGTTCATGGTAGGCTTGTTGTCAACCACGTCTGCTGTTACTTTCTTTACAGAACCTACTACTGTACCGACTTTCTTAGCCGAACCGTAACCAATTACAACAGCTTCGCCAAGTTCGTTGTCTTTAAGCACAACTTGTACGTTGCCCGCAACACTTACGGTAGCAGAGTTCATACCGATGTAAGACACTGTAATCTTCTTTGCTGCAGCAGGAATACCGTTGAGCTTAAAGTTACCGTTTGCATCAGTGGTGGTGACAAACTTAGTACCCGGAACACGCACGGTAGCACCCATCAAGGGTTCACCTTTGCTATCGGTTACACGGCCAGTCACAAGTCTTTGCGCTGAAGCTGTGGCTGCTGTAAGCAACAAACCAGCTCCAAGGAGCGCTAACTTTTTGTTCATATTGATAACCATTTAATTAAACATTTGCTATTTTGGTTTATTTCTTGCACTGCCAATTTCGTATATTCAACACGCTCGTTCATATACATTACTTTTTCAATGCTTGACATGTGGCAATGCAATAAAATGGATTTTTTATGCACGCAAAAATTATCAACGCGACTCCCATCGCGATGATTCCGTATTGAATTTATTCATTTGCTGTATTTTGGTGTGCGATCCGTACTCACGCGCCATTGTTTTGTTATCCTAAATGCCTATACATCACACATCACCCCGAAGCATATACACCACAGGTGTGACAAGCTGTATAATAATACAGGCGACAAGCGCATAAGTGCTGCAAAAGTAACCCATATTTTTTATTCGGCAAAGATATAGACTTCTTTTTCGCAAAAATTAACCTTTCTGCCTTAATTTATATCAAAGTGTCAACTACACAATACGAATAACACGTATTTTTTCGTTTCACGCTGAGAGTCAGCACATAAGCGTTTTTTGCATAAAATTGAATAGAGAAAGTATGCATAAACTATTTACCCCAAATTATTAGTTTTTTCGTCGACAAAAATATGAGATTCGTCTAAAAAGTTTGGAGGGAAAAAAAATATCACTTACATTTGCACTGTAATTAAAAAAGTGACAGACGATAGCGTTTAGATGAGTCACAAAAAAACGATTCTCTCAGGCGCGAAAAGTCGCACAAAGAAAGAGTAAAGGTATAACAAGCTATAAGGTAATAGTGTTTTTTAGGTAAATGACGAGAAAATGTGTTCGCCGTGAGGTGCGCACATTTTCATTTTTTATAAGGTAGCTAATAAATCCACTCACCCCATTAGGTAGGATGTTCAAAATCCATAATATTTTTATGTACGATTTTGTAGGATTTTAATGTCGATAAGTAGCATGGTTAAATGGGTTACCCCGTTAGGGGTGAGATAAGGTA
>UQQN01000116.1 GCA_900543155.1 uncultured Prevotella sp. | reverse complement strand
GTGACAGCCCTAATTTATTTTGCTTAAAAAAGTTTTACCGGACAGCAATAATTTTAAATAAAATAGGGGGATGGGGTAGATGTTCAAAATCTGCATAAATTTTGTTCTGTTCTAATATAGAATGGGTAGATTTTTGTCAAAAAAAACGCTCCATGTTTATTTAAAAATGGAGCGTATATTTTAAAAGAAAAATAAGAGGCTTTAGACAAGCTCAGTGTAGTGTGGAATATCGTGCAGATATTCTACACTCATTTTTTTATAGTCAATGTGGCAGCAGTAGTGTGCTAAGCCATTGCTCACAATGAGATAGTCGGCTTTAAGTACACTGTTGTATGAATAAATCTGTTGAAAAACAGCTTGGGTAATGTGTATGTGTGGGGCTTTATATTCAATAATAACACGTGGTACTCCGCCATTTCTGTTGTATAAAACGCTGTCGCAACGTCGTGCCACACCGCCCACATTAATTGTAACTTCGTTGGCTAGCAACGCGGTGGGGTAGCCTTTTTGTTCTACTAAAAAATGCGTGAAATGTTGGCGCACCCACTCTTCGGGTGTAAGACGCAAATACCGACGTCGCAAGAAATCGAATATCACAGATTGTCCGTCTTTATTTGCTAATTTAACATCGTAAGCAGGAAGATTGAGTGTTTGCATTTTCTATTTTGTTTGTGATTGTGAAAAGTGCTTCGCGAAGATAGGCTTCGGTTCGGCAATAAAAATAAAAATCCCTTGGCTTTTTATTTTGTATTGCTCTCACCTTGCACTATCTTTGCATAACATACGGAAATAGGCTTGTAGAGCTTTTGTGGCTTACTTGTCTATCTCCTTGCATATACAAAAGTACAAATAATATGACAACAAAAGAAGAAATCATCGATAACTGGTTGGTGAGATATACAAAAATGCCATTGCAAGACTTTGGCGATCACATATTACTTACCAATTTTAATAATTACATAGACATATTTTGCCGTCAGTGTGGCGTTGAACCTGTGGGCTTTGATGCCAATATGCGTGCTGTAACAGCCGATGGCATCACTATGATAAACTTTGGCATGGGAAGTCCTAATGCAGCGCTGATAATGGACCTTCTGGGTGCTATAAAGCCTAAGGCATGCTTGTTTTTAGGTAAGTGTGGTGGCATATCCGAGAAGACACAATTGGGCGATTATATTCTGCCTTTGGCAGGTATTCGTGGCGAGGGAACCTCGAACGACTACTTCCCACCCGAAGTACCAGCATTGCCTGCATTTATGTTGCAACGTGCTGTTTCGACCGCTCTGCGCGACAATAGTCACGATTATTGGACAGGCACAGTCTATACGACAAACCGTCGTGTGTGGGAGCATGACGAACGCTTTAAAACCTATTTGCGTGAAACCCGCGCAATGGCTGTAGATATGGAAACAGCAACTCTCTTTTCGTGTGGATTCTATAATCATATTCCTACGGGTGCCTTGTTACTTGTGTCAGATAATCCTATGGAAGCCGATGGCGTGAAGACTGAAGCAAGCGATAATAAGGTGACGCAGGACTTTGCCGAGACGCATGTGCGTATCGGAATTGAGAGTATGAAGTTGATTATTGGCGATCGCAAAACTGTGCGTCACCTAAAATTTGATTGGTGATGGCAGGATATACAGGAACATTTAAAAAGAAACCAGCAGGCATCACTTACGACCAAATTTGTCGTGATGTGCAAGCTGGCAATCTTAAGCCTATTTATTATTTAATGGGCGATGAGAGCTACTACATCGACCGTGTGGCAGACTTTATTGTCGATACTATTTTAAAGCCTGAGGAACGCGATTTTAATTTAATTACGTTCTTTGGTGCGGATGCAGATATTGATGCCATAGTGACTGCTGCAAGGTCTTATCCGATGGCAGCACAACACATGGTTATAGTGGTTAAAGAGGCACAGAATTTAAAGAATATAGGGCATCTCGAAGCCTATTTTCGTAAGGTACAACCCAGTACTATACTTGTGTTTTGCCACAAGAATGGTGTGCTCGATCGTCGCACCAAAGTGGCTACTCTCATAAATAAAGAGGGAGTGCTCTTTGAGTCGAAAAAACTCTATGATAACCAACTTCCCACTTTTGTGCAGAATTATCTGCGTCGCAAGCATGTGGCTGCTGCTCCTGGGGCTGCTGAGATGGTAGCAGAGTGTGTGGGTGCTGACCTTAACCGTTTGGCTTCAGAGCTCGACAAACTGCTCATTGCATTGCCCGAAGGCGAAAAAGTAGTTACAACACAGCTTGTTCAACAGCATATTGCCCTTACCAGAGATTTTAATGTGTATGAGCTGTTGGATGCTATTGGGCAAAAAGACGTGCTGAAAGTAAATAGAATGGCGAAATATTTTTACAATAATTCGAAAGATATTCCTCGCACACTTTCCTCTCTCTTTACTTATTTCTCTAATTTAATGCTGTCGTTTTATTCGCCCGACAAGTCTCCTGCAGGTTTAGCATCGTGGTTAGGTATGACGGATTGGCAAGTAAAGAAAAATGTATTGCCTGGCATGCGCCTTTATTCGGGCATGAAGGTGATGAATATTTTGGGAGAGATACGACGCACTGATGCTCGTCTAAAAGGTTCTGAAGGTTCGCATACGCCAGCTGGTGACTTGATGAAGGAATTAATGTTTTTTATATTACACTGACGTTCGGTTAGTGTTTTGATATTTTTCAAAGAGCTTTTGGTATTGCGCCAAAAGCTCTTTTTTGTAGCGCTTTTTGGGATGGGGTGGGAGAGGGAAATTGCTTCATTGCTGAGGGATGTAAGAAGATGGGAAAACAGCGTTCTTGTCGTCTTTATTTGAGAGAATTTATGGGTATGAAAATAGGCTGAAAATTTCTCTTCTGTTTGGCAGATTCAAACACAGAGCGTTCATACACTAGTTGGTTGTTGTTGCTTATAGTTTTGTGCGTAAATTGTTCGGTTTTTCAATTCACTGCTTTTTCTATTTGTGGTTCTAATCTGTACAAAAGCAAAGATCCTTCCCTTCAGCCCTGTCTTATTCTTTCTTTTATCGTAGACTGTGGCTTGCTGTAAGTGGTAGTTTTGGGCTTGAAAATGTAGGTAAATCTCCCACAGTTTCTTGTCCATGGAAGTAGAAAATGTAAATTTTGCCGTTTTAGGGGAGAAAAAGTGCCTTAAAAAGGTGCTTTTTGAGAGATAAGTATTTAAAATGCTATCTATAGCAAGCAAAAACGATTTGCATTCGTTCTAGATTGAGAGAGGATGAAATAAGGCGTTTTTAATGCAAATATATTGATAATCAGATAGATACGTAAATAATTGTGCGCTGTGGCTGCTTTAAAAGTAAAGAATTGTGCATTTGTAGGTGTGCAGAAAAATAAGCAAATAATGATCTTCTTTTTTAAGCCGAAATTTAGATTAAGGATTTGTTAGCATTTACAAGTCTAACTGTGTAAATGTAAATATGTAAAACTAAATATGAAAATACAAATTGTGATATTTGTAAATTGTTTAATTACTCAGTATTTAAAATGATAAATATATAGCTTTTAAAATGTAATATAGTAAATCGGTTTTGTTGATTGATATTTATGCACTCATTTGCTTTAAGTGTAATGTATTGGAAACCAACGAAAACGGCTTTTTGTTCGTGAAAAAGTTGATTAAATAGTGCATGGTTTTTGTATGTATGAATTTTGGGGTTGTAAAATAGTTGTATTTTGTTTGCAAGTGTTTGAAAACCAATAAAAACGCTGATTTAATGAATCGTTTTACTTTAATTACTTGCAGCGTCTATATAGGTCTGTAAATCTGTAAAATGTAAATTTGGTTTTGTTATGTAAATTGGTAGATTTTAAAATGCGAATCTAGATATTTAAATGTAAATTCTAAAATAATTTGGAAATGTGTTGTTCAAATGAACGAGATTCTTTACCTTTGTAAACGCTAAGAGAGAGAGGCTGTTGCACCTCCTCTTGTTGCAGTTGACTGGCTGAAGGTTGAAAAGCGCACTTTTGTACCTCAAAATTCAGTTTGGGGTAAACAGCAAAAAAGTGGATTGCGATGTGCTTAAAAACACCTTTAGCTATCTCTTGAAAAGGCATCCTCTTTTAGCCACCTAATTTGATTGGTGAAAAGATGCAGCGCCCAAAATTGTTCAATTTTTCTGACCTATATTTGTGATAGAGGCATGGCAGGTGCAGCAGATAGTCCTTTCATCGTTTGTTTGGGCACTTAGAAAACAGATAATACATCCTATAATATAATAAAGGAACTGATATGATCGATAGAATACGTACCATCATGGAGCACTACAAGCTCTCGCAACAAGATTTCGCAACGCTGATAGGAATTTCGGCTGCTACACTCTCCAGTATCTTTAATGGTCGCACCCAACCTTCACAAAGAGCTGTAACCGGTATACACCAAGCTTTCCCCGAAATAAATGTTAAATGGTTGATGTTTAACGAAGGCGAAATGTTGAGCCCAGAATCGTCTTCTGCGGGTAGTCATGAGGCAAGTGGGGTTGCCGATCAAAACGCCGCTATTGCCCCTGAGGAAGCAGATGCGTTAGGTGCGCTGTCGGCAAGTAGTGCAGAAGCCCCTTCCCTCTTTTCTGAGGAACCTCCTGTTGCGCCTCGTACCTCTGTTGAACAACGTGCCAACGCCTATGGTTCTCGTCGGGATGCACGTAATGTGGTTCGTGGAAATGGTAACGTAGTAACAAGTGCGATAAATATTGACAAAGATGAACGTAAGATAAAAGAGATTCGTGTGTTTTATAGCAACGGAACTTACGAATCTTTTGTTCCTTCTAATCGATAGTTTCTTGATATTTTGAATAATAAAATGATGCCTGGCAGTGATGTCAGGCATTATTTTTATGTAAAGACTTGTACGTTGTGGACGTTGTGAATGCCTTCAAAAATTTCGAATAAGCTCTATTTTAGCTTGTGTATAGAGACGAAAAAGAGCAAGCAACCTGTTTGTAGCTGCTTGCTCTTAAATGTGTTATTTGAGAACTATCCAATGCAAGATATATTTTATGCGAGGTATATCCAATGTGAGACGTATTTTATGCGAGGTATACCTATGCGAGTTCGTGGACTTGTGCTATCCAAAAATGCGCATCCATTCAGCTTCAAAGTTGGGGGTAAAGAATTGGGTGCCCATGCGTTGGTGTAGTTCTTGCATGGTGAAGAAGCGTCCGCCATCGAGTTCGTTAGAGGGTGCAGGAGCGACTGTGGTAATAGTGCGGAACACATATACCAATTCTCGTTCCACCTCAGATTGGTGAATGTATTTACACAGAAACTCAGGCGTTAGGTCTGTGAGTCCAATTTCCTCGCGTGTTTCGCGCTGTAGAGCCTCTTCCACAGTTTCGCCCCAATCGATGTGTCCACCCACAGCCGTATCCCATTTATTGGGTTGCACAGTCTTCCATGCAGGACGGTGTTGTAAGAAAACATCTCCTTGTGCATTAAACACGTGTAGGTGTACCACAGGGTGCAACAACATGCTTTTTGCGTTGTGACATTCGCCTCGAGAGGCACTACCAATCACTTTACCCTCGTTATCCACGATGGGCAACATTTCAGCTGAATTATCTTGCATAATTTTAGAGGAAGGGTGTAACATGCACATGATTTGTTAGTATAACGGCACCCACACACAATTACGGAATCAGCAAAGAGCTATCTCCGTAGCTCAAAAATCTGAAGTCGTGACTGAGTGCATAGTCATACACGCGGTGCCAGTTGTCGCCAATGAGAGCCGAAACAAGCAGCAGCAGTGTAGACTTAGGCTGATGGAAGTTTGTAACTATCGCTTTAATCACGTTATATTTGTAGCCCGGTGCAATAATAATCTGCGTTGAGGCATGCAGCACAGGTAATTCGTTGCGATCCATCCACTGCGCAATAGCTCGTAGCGACTCAATGGTGGTAAGCTTCACCTCAGGCGATGCCGCATAGTCGTAAGGCATCCATTGCGGCACGTGTAAGTCGTCGGGGTGAATATTCGCGTTGTTATGAATCATAACCCCCAAGTAATAAAGACTTTCGAGTGTGCGCACAGAGGTTGTTCCCACAGCAATGCAATGACCGCCGTGAGCAATGAGGCGTTCAATGCTTTCGCGCTTCACAGCAATCCATTCAGCGTGCATAGGGTGTCCCCCAATCTCCTCGCTCTTAACCGGCTTAAAAGTGCCCGCTCCCACGTGTAGCGTAATTTCGTTTCGTTCAATGCCCTTTTCGTCGAGTGCACGGAGCACACGTTCCGTAAAGTGCAATCCCGCAGTAGGTGCAGCCACAGAGCCTTTCACTTTGCTATAAACCGTTTGATAGGTTTTAAGGTCGCACTGTTCTGTGGCACGGTTCAAATAGGGTGGGATGGGCAGTTCGCCGATAGCCTCAAGCACCTCAGAGAAAGTGATTGTGTCGTCACCCCAATCAAAAACCACCTCATATCCCGTACCACTCACGCCAACACGTTCGGCAGTGAGCACAACGGGACGGCCATTCACCATGATTTCGCGCTCCAAGCGTCCTTCCTTCCATTTTTTCAGGTTGCCCACCAAGCACGTCCAAGCCACACGTCGTGTAGTGGAAAAATTCACTTGGTAGTCGTGAGGCGTGTGTGGTTCAAGGCAGAACACCTCAATAAGTGCTCCTGTCGATTTGTGAAAGTGCAGACGTGCCTGAATCACCTTTGTGTTGTTAAACACCATGAGTTCGCCCTGTTGCAAATAGTTGGGCAAATTATAAAACGTGTCCTCAGCAATTTCGCCACTGCGATAAAGCAGAAGTTTCGATTCGTCGCGCACCGTTTTAGGGTATTTAGCAATGCGCTCATCGGGCAAGGGGTAGTCGTAGTCGGCTATGTGGATATGTTTAGGGTCTTGTATCATAAAAATAAAATCTTTTTTTATGGCGCAAAGTTAGGTATTATAATTCGATTTGCGTTA
>UQQN01000115.1 GCA_900543155.1 uncultured Prevotella sp. | reverse complement strand
TTAGAAGAGATAAAAGTTTAAATCTAATCTTCGTCAGAAAAGTTTAGACGACTTCTTTATCACTTAGGTGGGCGAAGTTACAACTTTTCGTTTTCATACCCAAAAAAACAAGTCGCATATCGCATTTCCTCTCAAAAAAATGCCTCACATCGCCAACCCTATTTAGAAAAAATAATTGCCGTGCAGAAGAAGTTACTTCCGCACGGCAACTATATAAATTACAAACTATAAATTAGCCATAGATAACCTTACCGTTCTCGTCCTCATAAGGCTTCATATCCTTAGCATATTGGTTCATGGCACGAAGGCTCATACCCATTGACGAGAAACCACCATCGTGGAAAAGGTTCTGCATGGTTACCTTACGAGTAAAGTCAGAGAACATTACCACGCAATAGTCAGCGCAGTCCTCAGCATTTGCATTGCCAAGGGGCGACATCTTGTCGGCAAAATCCATCATGTTGTCAATCTCCTTAATACCCTTACCTGCAGTAGTTGCTGTAGGGCTCTGCGAGATTGTGTTAATACGCACATTCTTTTCGCGACCATAGATATAGCCAAACGAACGTGCAATGCTCTCGAGCATGCTCTTAGCATCAGCCATATCGCTATAACCATAGAAAGTACGCTGCGAAGCCACATAAGTCAATGCAACTACCGAACCATATTCAGCAATCGCATCAAGCTTCTTGGCACTCTGCAACATCTTGTGGAATGAGATCGCCGAGATATCAAGTGTCTTCTGCAAGTAACCATAATCCAAGTCATCGTATGTGCGGTGCTTGCGCACGTTGGGGCTCATACCAATAGAGTGGAGCACGAAATCGATTTTACCACCAAGCACCTCCATGCTCTTTTCGAACACGTTAGTAAGGTCGTCTGTATTCGTAGCGTCAGCTGGGATTACAGTAGCACCGATTTTTTCGGCAAGTTTATCAAGTGTACCCATGCGCAATGCCATCGGCGTATTGCTGAGTGTGATTTGTGCGCCTTCTGCAGCAGCCTTTTCAGCCACCTTCCAGGCGATAGAGTCTTCGTTGAGCGCGCCAAAAATAATACCGCGCTTGCCTTTCAGTAAGTTGTGAGTCATATTTTTTTATTCTCTTGTAAAGATGCGCCCCTGCCCAAACACACATTATATGTGACAAGCATATAACACTGCAATATTCATAGCCATGAAACCACAGAAAAGCGCTAATCTTTTCAAATTTCGTGCGCAAAATTACATATTTTGTGCAAAACAAGCAACTTTAAGCACAATTTTCTCTCGCTAATCCCCCAAATATTACGTTTTATGTTCTACAACATAATCTCACACATCCACAATCGCTAAGAAAAAGCATACCTTTGCAAAAGATTTTTACCAAAGAAAAACTGGGGTAGTTCATCCCACTTCCCTTCACTCTTTAAAAAACAAACATGAAACCTATACTCTACACCCTTTTACTCACAGCTGCATGCAGCATGCCTATGCTCCCTGTCCACGCCAAAGTAGGCGACGTGCTCCCCATTCCTCACATTGTCAATACCCCCACAGGCGCAGCCCCATTTCAGCTAAACCGTGAACTCACACTCACCGATGCCACGCAATGTACCTTGCTACAAGACTTTCTCACCACGCACGGCTGCACGCTTAAAGAAGGCGCAACAGCCCAGGTACGTGTGCAGTTAGTTGAAAGCATTGCAGCTGCCCACGACTACGCATTAGCCGCCTTCGACAACGAAGCATACCAACTCCAAGTTAGCGAAAACGAAATTCTCATAACCGCCGTAACACCCACGGGTGTAATTCGTGCCACCCAAACCCTCGTACAACTTGCCGAAGGCTACGACACAGCAGGGCAAACTGCCCAAATCGAGGCTGTCAACATCACCGACTGGCCCGCATTTAAAGTGCGCGGATGGATGCAAGACGTAGGTCGTTCGTTCCTCTCTATCGATGAGTTGAAAAAAGAAATCGAACTACTTTCACGTTTCAAGGTCAACGTCTTTCATTGGCACCTCACCGAAAAACTTGCTTGGCGATTCGAGGTAAAGGCATACCCTGCCCTCACCCAAGCCGAAAACATGATTCGCTATAAAGGGCAATACTACACCCAAGAACAATGCCGCGAACTCGAAGCTTATGCTGCCCAACGTGGTGTTACCATCATCCCCGAAATCGACATGCCTGGTCATAGCGACGTCTTTACCAAAACCATGGGCTTCGACATGCAAAGCACCCAAGGCCGTGCTGCCCTTAAAGTCATTCTAAAAGAGGTTGCCACCACCTTCCCCAAAGCTCCTTACATCCACATTGGTGGCGATGAAGTTGCCTTGCAAGAGGGGTTCCTCGAGGAGATGGCATCCTTTGTGCGCAACGATATTGGTCGCAAGGTCGTGGTGTGGAATCCGTTAATGAATAAGGGTGTAAACAAAAACATGGCAGATATGACCCAAATGTGGTCTACCCGAGGCAACAAAATTGCCGGATTGCCCAACATCGACTGCCGCTACAACTACACCAACCACTTCGATGTGTATGCCGACCTTGTAGGCATCTATAAAAGCAACATCTACTATACCGACAAAGGCAATAGCGAAGTAGCAGGAACCATCTCGGCTGCATGGAACGATACCAAAACAGCTACCGAGAAAGACATCATCTGTCAAAACAATCAATACGCTAATATCATTGCCTCTGCCTCTCGCGCATGGCAAGGAGGAGGCAAACGCTACATCGAAGTGGGCGGAACCACATTGCCCAATACAGGCGAAGAGTTCGACGATTTTGCTAATTTCGAAAAACGCTTTCTCTTCCACAAAGCCCACTCGCTCAAAGACCAGCCCATCCCCTACGTTAAACAAACCAATGTGCATTGGCGCATCACCGACCCATTCCCTAATAACGGAGATCCCACTAAGGTCTTTCCTCCCGAAACTTGCACCGATACCCTGCTGCCCACTCACTACACCTACCAAAACACCTATTATGGCACACGCTTTGCCACGGGGGCGGGCATTTATCTTCGCCACATTTGGCATTCTACTGTGCCCTCATTCTTTAGCAACCCGAGCAATGGTCAAACTGCCTATGCTTGGACTTATGTCTACTCGCCTAAAGCACAAGATGTGGGTGCACAAATCGAATTCTACACTTACAGCCGTTCGGGCAACGAAAAAGGTCCTAAAGCAGGTCAATGGGATCGTCGCGGTTCACGCATTTGGCTCAATGACCAAGAAATCCCTGCCCCCACATGGCAACAACCCGAAAAAGATATTAAGCAAGACGATGCCGAAATTGGTTTAACCAACGAAAACCTTACCGCCCGTGAACCTGTAGCCCTCCACCTTAACCAAGGTTGGAACAAGGTGTTCATCAAACTTCCCCATGCTAACAATGGGGGCACCGCTCGCGACAAATGGCAGTTTACCTTCGTCATCACCGATACCGAGGGCAAAAATGCGGTAGACGGACTGATTTATTCGCCCGATAAAAGTGCCACCGACAGTATTCCCGAAGACGATAATCTACCTAAACTGAGCAATGCCAAAGAAACGTTTTGGTATGAGTTTAACACCCCAAAGCGCAATAGTCTATACCCCACATCAATGGGGGTGGATAAAGCCATAATTGGTAAAGCTAACTCAACCCAAGCGTCACAGTGGAAGTTTCAGAGCCGTACTGATGGTACGTTCGACATCATCAACCGCGCCGACCTCACCTATGTCTCGCCAAACTCTGCCAATAACACTGCACTCAAAACTGTAGCCAATCAACCCTCTACAGGTTGGCAGTTCAAGGAGAGCGAGGTCAGCGGTTGCTTCATCATCTACAATGGCACAGCACAATTCAACCAAACGAACTTCCAAAAACAAGTATATAATTGGGGCGGAGGCAATAACACTACAGACACTGGTTGCCAATATGCTTTTAAAGTTACTGCCTACGAGAAAGCAAATATCACCCCCGAGCCCCCTACTGCCATCACGACTCTCACCGCTCAAGTCAACCCTATGATTAAAGTGGTAAACGGCCACATCGTTACCACCCTCCCCTATCGTCTCTATACCCTCGATGGACGTAGTCTGCCCATAGGTCGCCAACTCTCCACTGGCAGCTACATTGTGCGCACAGCCAACGGAAATGTAAAAATTGTTGTAAAATAAGGGTATACATTTCCCCCTCCATTTTGACTATGGTGACCCTTCGGTATGATATCGGAATGTCATCGGAATTTCAACGAGATATGCAGCTACGCTGTTTGTGTGGAAATATTAATGTCCAATTAATGGTAATTAATGTTCACTTACAAGCAGCGTAGCTGCAAACGTATAATATCTCGCTTCGCGTTTTGTTTTGAACATTAATGTCCATTAATTTCCATTAATTGGTTCATTAATACTTTGCTTCGCCATTAGCAAAGAAAAAATTAATGTCTCGAAATTAATGTCCCCGAATTAATGACAATTAATGTTCGCCTACAAGCAGCGTAGCTGCAAACATTAATTCTTCGCTTCGCGTTTTGTTTTGAACATTAATGCCCATTAATTCCCATTAATTAGTTCATTAATACTCTGCTTCGCGAAGTTAGGCTGCACCTCGACAATAAAAATAAAAGTCTTGCAGCCTTTTATTTTGTATTGTGCTCGGTTTGCACTAACTTTGCACCCCGAAAGCTTGGGCGCGTTATTGTGATAACGCCAGCGCCCCGAGTGCTTGATAAACCTCGTAAAAAACAAGAAAATGAAACAAAACAACATTTCCGCCACAGAGCGCAAGTCGCGTACTGTGGTGAGCATTCCGTTCATGCTACTCGGAGTGCTCTTCTGCGTATGCTTAATTGCAGCCAACCTATTAGAAACGAAACAAGTTTGCCTCGGTCCGCTTGAATTGACCGCAGGCCTTATTGTGTTCCCCGTATCTTACATCATCAACGACTGTATGGTAGAAGTTTGGGGCTACCAACGGGCACGACTCATTATATGGTTAGGCTTTGCAATGAATTTTCTTTTTGTACTTTTTGGTCTTGCTGCCGATGCCCTCCCTGCTGCCGACTATTGGACCGGACAAGAAGGATTCCACGCCATTTTTGGTTTGGCACCTCGCATTTGTGCAGCCTCGTTCATCGCCTTTCTCGTAGGCTCCTTCCTTAATGCCTACGTAATGAGTCGCATGAAGCTACGTTCTGACAATGGACGCCACTTCTCTTACCGAGCCATCATGTCTACCCTCGTAGGCGAAAGTGCCGACTCCATCGTATTCTTTCCCCTCGCACTAGGCGGAGTTATTCCTTGGCACGTCATGCCCTTTCTCATGATTAACCAAGTAATACTCAAAACTGCCTACGAAATCATCGTACTCCCCATCACCATCCGCGTAGTGCGATGCCTCAAACGCATTGAAGGCGAAGATGTATACGACAACAATATCTCATACAGCATCTTCAAAATCTTTGATCTATAATTCCTCCATTATAAATTTTCATTCTTAATTATCATGTCTGCAGCACTTGTAGTATTCAGTGGAGGTCAAGACTCCACCACCTGTCTTTTTTGGGCAAAAAAACACTTCGACGAAGTTTACGCCCTAAGTTTCACATACGGCCAAAAACATGCCCACGAAGTTGATATAGCCGAAAGTATTGCTGCCGAAGCTGGCGTACACTTCCACAAAATGGACGTTAGTTTTATCAGCGACCTTGCCCACAACTCGCTTACCGATTCAAGCATTCCCATGGATCAAGTGAAGCCCGCCGACGGACCGCCCAACACCTTCGTGCCTGGTCGCAACCTATTCTTCCTTAGCATTGCAGCCGTGTATGCCCGTGAACATGGCATACGCCACATTGTAACAGGCGTTTCGCAAACCGATTTCTCTGGCTACCCCGATTGTCGCGACACCTTTATCCGCTCGCTCAACGTCACCCTCAATCTCGCCATGGAATCGCAATTCGTCATCCACACCCCTCTTATGTGGATAAACAAATGCCAAACATGGGCACTTGCCGACGAACTTGGTGTGCTCGACCTCGTACGCTACCGCACCCTAACTTGCTACAATGGCATTGTAGGCGATGGTTGTGGTCACTGCCCTGCATGCACGCTCAGAAGAAAAGGATTAGAAGAATATTTAAGTACCAAGGGGTAAACAAGCACAAACCCTACTTTTCAAATTAGGGTGGTGCTAATAATTCTGATAAGTTGATTTGTGCCCTATCGTGTGTGTATTTTTGTTAGTGAACGAAGGAGCATAGCGGGCTATGTGACTGAGCGAACTGACTCCAAGACACATGCGAGAGGGTGCAAAGCAACTATCAGAATTTTAGAATTTTAAAATCAGAATTTTTAGAACCACCCTTTACTCCTAACACTTTATAAAATTATGCGCGAAGATTTAACCCTAAATGCTCTTGGTCGCAAAACAGAATACAAGAGCGATTATGCCCCCGAAGTGCTCGAAACCTTTGTCAACAAACATCCTGGCAACGATTATTGGGTACGTTTCAACTGTCCAGAATTTACAAGTCTATGCCCCATCACAGGACAGCCCGACTTTGCTGAAATACGCATTTCTTATCTCCCCGACGAACTTATGGTGGAGAGCAAGAGCCTCAAACTCTATCTCTTTAGTTTCCGCAACCATGGTGACTTCCACGAGGACTGTGTGAACATCATCATGAAGGACCTCATCAAACTGATGAATCCTAAGTACATCGAAGTAACAGGACTCTTCACTCCCCGTGGTGGCATTAGCATCTATCCCTATGCCAACTACGGACGTCCTGGCACGAAGTACGAACAATTAGCGGAATATCGATTGCAACAACATAACTTAGACTAAGCATCTCCCCCACTTTACGAATTTTCTCCCAAAAGGTAGGGTGTTCAAAATCCGCAAAAAATTGTGCATGATTTTATCGGTTCTTTTCGTCGATAATTGGTGGTATATTGACACCTCAATAGTTTGTAATACTTAAGCAGTTACCCCGTTAGGGGTGAGATAAGGTAGCCAGGTATGAGAGCGAGGGGAGACTT
>UQQN01000114.1 GCA_900543155.1 uncultured Prevotella sp. | reverse complement strand
TTACAATATCAAAACACCCTCAAAACCGTGCGGAAAAATATTATAGATTTTGAACGCCCTACCCTAACGGGGTAACCCATAATAACATGCCACTTACCGACAATAAACCCGATAAAATCGTGCAGAAAAAAATCTTGGATTTTGAACACCCTACCAAACGGGTCACCCATAATAGGGGTTATACCTCACAAAAAAAACTTCGTTAGCGCAGTTACTAACGAAGTTTTTTTGTTATTTACGAATGTGCTTGCTATTTCAAGCAATAGGACGCTTTACAATAGCGGCTGCACGATCGAGTGCTACGTTGATGTTAGGACAAATGTGGTCTTTGCCAAGGAGCTTGCAGAAACCATTATGTTCGAGTACACTATACACATTCGGCGTTACACCCGAAAGCACAATGTGTGTGCCCTCACGATGACTCATTTCACAAAGATTCTGCAAGTTGTGAATACCCGTAGAATCAATGAATGGTACACGACGCATACGAATGACACGTACCTTAGGATGATTCTCCATTGCAGCCATCAATTCCTCGAACTTATTGGCAATGCCAAAGAAATAAGGACCATTGATTTCGTACACCTCAACCCCCTTCGGAATAATAAGGTGTTCCTCGTGAACCTCTGCATCGGTTTCATCGTTCGGGTCAATTTCATCGGCAATCACCTTGATTTGAGTTGACTCTGCCATACGCTTCATAAAGAGCAAGCAGGCAATGAGCAAACCAACCTCAATGGCTATGGTGAGGTCGAATACCACAGTGAGGAAGAAGGTAATGAGCAACACGATGACGTCGCTCTTAGGATTCTTCATCAACTGCATAAATGTGCGCCAACCGCTCATGTTGTATGACACAATAACCAATACACCAGCCAAACAAGACATGGGGATGTAAGCAGCCAAAGGCATGAGCACCAAGAAGATGACGAGCAACACAATGGCATGTACAATACCTGCTACGGGCGTACGACCACCATTGTTAATATTGGTCATGGTACGTGCAATCGCACCTGTACAAGGAATACCACCAAAAAGAGGGGTACA
The DNA here is from genome assembly GCA_900543155.1 of uncultured Prevotella sp. GTDB lineage: Bacteria > Bacteroidota > Bacteroidia > Bacteroidales > Bacteroidaceae > Alloprevotella. The sequence continues at coordinate 6,119 of UQQN01000114.1, read as the reverse complement.
GATGTTGGCAACACCCTGACCTATCAACTCTTGGTTTGAATTGTGATGGTCGCCACATACACCATCAGCCACAGTAGCTGATAGCAACGATTCGATGGCACCCAACACAGCAATAACCATGGCTGTGGGGAAAAGACCTTTCACGTTTTCCCAACTTAAATTGGGCACTTGGAGCGAAGGTATAGAGGCTTTGATTTCACCAAATTGGTCGCCAATCGTAGTTACGTGGAAATTGGTGTGGGCATTAAGGAAATATACACCCACCGTCATAAGAATAATAGCTACAAGCGAACCAGGAATCTTTTTAGAAACCTTCGGAGTCAGTGCAATAATTACGATGCTCAAAATACCGACGGCTGTGGTTACCCAATCAAGCGTGTCGAAATGTTGGAAATAAATGCACCACTTTGAAAGGAAGTCACCAGGCAACTTTTCTGTTTGCAAACCAAAGAGGTCCTTAATCTGTGTGGTGAAGATGGTCACAGCGATACCACTGGTAAAACCTACGACAATGGGATAAGGAATGAACTTGATGATGGTTCCGAGTCGGCATACACCTAACAAAATTAAAAACGCACCTGCCAACATCGTAGCAAGCATCAAGCCAGGGAGCCCTAAATTAGGGTTCGACACAATGCCGTAAATAATCACGATAAAGGCACCTGTCGGTCCACCAATCTGCACACGGCTACCACCTAATGCCGAAACAATGAAACCACCAATAATGGCTGTAAGAATACCCTGTGAGGGAGATACACCTGAGGCAATACCAAACGCAATTGCCAACGGAAGGGCTACAATGCCCACAATTAAGCCCGCCATTAAGTCGGCAGCCAACTTTTCTTTGTTGTAATGCCGCAGTTCGCTAACCAAGCGCGGCGCAAAGGAAGAAAAACTCATTAATATATTTAGTTATTTGTTATAGTTTTAAAGGTGCAAAGTTACATATTTATTGTCAATAATTTAAGATTTCTTGCAAAAGGTGTGGGATAGAAGGGCATTTCAAGCAAATTGCCCCACATTCTGTTCAATAAATTTTGCAAGTTAAGGAAAATAAAAACACTTTCGCTTGATAAGCAAGTATTTAATGCGTACCTTTGTCCACATAAAACACATAAAATCCATTTAACAAACAAACCTATTGAGAAACATGAAGCACAGAATTCTCTGTTTTCTTATGTTACTGTCGTTGTTGCCATGTGCAACATGGGCACAAACGTTTGTGAATCTTACCCCTCGTCCTAAGACTATGACTGTGGGTACAGGCTCACTCAACATGCCTACGCAGTTTACAGTAAACTACACCGACCTTGACGAAGACGGTGTAAACGAAGTGAAGCAATTTGTTGCAGCCTATACCGCTGTAACAGGAGCTGAAGTAAACATTACTACTGGCGATGAGAACGCCTTGTTCCAAGTTGCTATGCTCCCCCCCGCTAACACCCTTAAAGAAAGTGGCTACACACTAAACATTACGACCAACAAGGTAGAAGTGAAGGGTAAGAGCGCACTGGGTCTTTTCTACGCTTTTCAAAGTGTAAAGAAAATGCTCCCTGCCAACGTAATGGCTGGCGTAAAGGATGCTAAAATCACTACTTACGCTTTGCCCGTGGTAAACATCACCGACCAACCGCGCTTTGACTACCGTGGCTTTATGCTCGACGTATCGCGCCACTTCTTCACAGTGAACGAAGTGAAGCGCATGATCGATGTAATGGCTGCTTACAAGATGAATGCCTTCCATTGGCACCTTAGCGATGACCAAGGTTGGCGCGTAGAAATCAAAAAATATCCTAAGCTCACAACTGTTGGTTCTATCGCTCCTAATAGCCGATTCACGGATATGGAGGAATGCACACAGTATTGGATTAACAAGCCCTATGGTCCTTACTTCTATACACAAGAAGAAATTAAGGACGTGGTTGCCTATGCCAAGGCGCGTCACATCGAGGTTATCCCTGAAATCGACATGCCAGGTCACTTCTGCGCAGCTATGACTGCTTATCCTGAATATAGTTGTTCGCCCAATGGCAATCACCGCATTTGGGACGATGGTGGTATTAGCAGCGACGTGATGAACGTGGCTAACCCCGAAGCTGTGCAATTTGCTAAGGACATCTTAGGTGAGCTCATCGAACTCTTCCCCAGCCAATACATCCACATTGGTGGTGACGAATGTCCCACAAATGCTTGGCAAGGCAATGCACAATGCCAAGCTTTGTACAAGAAACTCGGTTTGACACACTACCGTCAGCTTCAAAGTCATTTCATCAAGCAGATGGATGAATTTGTAAAGTCGAAGGGTCGCAAACTCGCTGTTTGGAATGAAAGTATCAGTGCTGAAGGTGCTGACCTTAACATTGTGAAGGCTACCGATGCTACTGTATTCTGCTGGACGAACCCCGAAGCTGCTGTTGATCAGGCTAAAAAATTAGGCTTAAAGAGCATCTACACCCCTTGGGGTCCCTACTACATTAACCGTCGTCAGGGTAACACCGAGAAGGATCCTCCCGGAGCTGGTTATGGTACCGACCATGTACAAGCTACTTACAACCAAAACATTCCAGCCAACACTACCTATGGTGTGCAAGGTACCTTCTGGACTGAACACGTTTCAGACGCTGAATACATGGAATGGTTGGCACTCCCCCGACTCATTGCTATCGCAGAACGCGGTTGGACACCTGAAGCAAACAAAAACTTCAGCGACTTCCAAAAGCGTATGTCAGCCGACACCGTTATGCTGAACTATGGCAACTATAAGTATTGCAAGTACTACATGCTCGGCACTGAAACAGGCGGTAGCCACAACGATAAGGTTATGCCTTTCGCTAACACTGCCGACAAGAAGTACTACTACCGCATCATTTCGGGTGGTACGGATGCTACGCGTGTGGGTCGTTGCATCGAACTTTTGGCTGAAGGTTCTGAACTCATTGCTGCCAATAGCGGCAAGGGTGCTAAGGCTGGCGTGCTTTGGACCAGTCCAAAAGCTGCCGAAGGTGCTACTAACTACGACTACCAATGGTGGAGCATTGAAGAAGACCCTGCCAACCCTGGCAAATATGCTTTGGTTTGCAAAGCACAACCTAATGGTTCTGTAAACGCAGCCCCCACTGCTACAAACACTGGCGGTCGTTGGACTTACGACAACAATGCTAAACACTACAACTTTACATTGGGCGCAGGTGCCTATGGCAAGAAGGGCAACAACTACTATTATAGCCTCTCGAGCGACAAGGTAAATGGTCAGTACTTAAACTCTTCAATGGCGGGTCAAGGTCTTGCTGTGAATGTATATTCTAATCCTAACGACGGTGCTGGTGGTCAGTGGGAATTTTCTCCGCTCGAGAACTATGGTTCTACTGAAAAACCCGTCACCTTCGACTATCTCGTAGAAGGCAAGGCTTACACATTCAGCAATGCAGTTGAAGGCTTCGAAGGTCTTGCATTGGCTGACGACAACCAAGGCAACAACCTTAAGGCGAGTGCTGACTTGTATGCAAATAACGCTTGGATTGCAGAATCGGTTACTACCAATGCTGATGGTTCGCAGACGCTCAAACTCAAGAATGCCGTAACAGGTCGTTACATTACTGACCTTGGCAACTTCCAAAGCCGAGTAGGTTCTGCGGCAAATGTAGGTGCTTCACAAGCTGAAGCCAATGTTACATTGAGCCTCAACGCAAAGTACAACGACCTCCGTGTGAAGGTTGCTGGCAAGAGCCTCTTCCCCCTCCCCGCAGGACAAGTTAATGCAGGTAGCACTATTTCGAATGGTGCTGATGCTGCTCGCAACCAAGGTAGCGAATGGACCGTTCAACAGGTTAACGTCGTTACATTTACTTGCGTTGACGACTTGGGTAGTACACTTGGCACTTACACTCGCAGCATTCCCGCAAGTGTAAATGAGATTACAGCTGAATTCTGCCCCACTATTAAGAACAATAGCGTGCAGAACATCGAGGCTACAGGCGAAAATGCTTATAAAGTTACCTACAAGCGTAGCGCTTACTCTGTAGTTTATAACTGCACTACAGAACGTGGTGCTATCATCAGTTCTGACGAAATAGCAGTGCCTGTAGGCGAAAAGCATAAGGTAGCTGTTCCCGAACACAAATACTTTAGCTTTAAGAGCGCAGATGCCACAAACGGCGAAGAACTCACGCTCACTGCCGACCGCACCATCAACGCTGTTTACACCACTGAAGCCACGATTGGTGTAAAGAAGGATGGCAACGTGGTTACAAAGCTCGAAGCTAACAAGGACTACTTGATGTATGATGCTACTACTGCCTCAGGTCGTGCTGGTTATCGTTGCGTGAACAGCAGCGACAAGTACATCAACCGCGTACTCAGTGCCGAAGGTCAGAATGCTTCAATCATTTGGAACTTGCAGGGCAGTGGCAATCGTTTTAAGGTTTACAACGTAGGCGAAGAACTTTATGTTCCCCAACTCGTTCTTTCGCAAGCAGTGAAGGCTACCAGAAATGGCGACACCTTTACCTTCTCTCTCAACGAGGATGGTGCTACTTGGAAGATTCAAGGTAGCAACAACATGCGTTGGGATGGTCTTGAAAATGGTTCACTCGTAGGTTGGAACCAAGGCAATGGTCACCCCATCCGCATCACTACTTTCTATGCACAACCGATGTTCCAGATTACACAGACTTGCAGCAAGTTGGATAAGGGCGATGACACCTTCGACCTCACTCAGGTACTTGTTAATGCTGGTTCTGCTTACACCTTTGTTTATCCTCAAATTGAGGGTTACACACTCGACCACGTTACAGGTCTCGAGAACTTTGAAGGTACTGTTGAAAGCAACCTCAATGTTGTAGCTTACTACTCTCCCGTTGACGCTATCAACAATGTAACTGTTGACAACAAGGCTAAGAATAAGGGTATCTACGACCTCCAAGGCCGTCGTTTACTTCGCATTCAGCAACCCGGTCTCTATATCATCAATGGCCAAAAAGTATTGGTAAAGTAAAAGATTGACTGGAGTATCTGATTTAGGCAGGGGCGGGTTGAAAGCCCGTTTGGAACTAAATCCGAAATTTTAGCGGGTTACCCCGTTAGGGGTAAGAGAAGGTAGCCAGGCATGTGAAGGGAATTTATTTCCCTTCTCATGCCTGGTTTTATGTTACGCAACACCCAAACGGGTAGGGCGTTCAAAATCCATGATTTTTTTCTGCATGGTTTTGAAAAAAAATGATATCGTAAATAGTTGAGATTCAACAATAACAAACGCATAAAACGCCTCAATTCGAGTATTATTTTAATGGGGTACCCCGTTAGGTAGAGTGTTCAAAATCCATAATGTTTTCTGCATGATTTTGATAAAAGATTGATATCGTAAATAGTTGATATTCAACAATAATAAACGCAGAAAACTCCTCAATTCGTGTATTATTTTAATGGGTAACCCCGTTAGGGGTGACCCATTTAATCATGCTACTTATCGACATCAAAATTCTACAAAATCGTGCCGGAAAAAATCATGGATTTTGAACACCCTACCTAACGGGGTAAGGCTTGCGCGTGAAAATTCTTGATAAATCTATCAAATATCATGCAGAAAATATTATGGATTTATAGCACCTTACCAAACGGGGTAACCCATTAACCATGCCTTTATCAACGATAAACACATCAAACCATGCAGAATTTCTCAAACTTCAAACACACCTCCATCACGCAAAAACCAAGCCATAAACACAAGGCAAAATGCAGCAAGCTTAAGGTGAAAGTGAAAATGACTAATGACTAATGACCACTTAAAGTATTGATAGTCAATACTTTCGCGGTCATTTGGTCATTTGAAATATTTCTTAATTCTGAGTTAATAGGTGTAAACGTCAAAATAAGCGGTAAGAAATAAGTTTTCAGCACCCACGTTTTTGTTTTTAAACGTGCAAAGAAAAAACATAGCGCGTTTTTTAGCTTAAAGCAAAATACTGCCTAACACTTCATTATAGGCTGTAAGAACGGAATTAAAGCATTAGGGCTTAAATATAAGATTTATTAACCTCGTATTTTCATTTACTATTGCCTTACGTGTTAAACTATATTATATGTGTAAAAATGTGCATTTTACTGCACCAACTTGGTGCACG
>UQQN01000113.1 GCA_900543155.1 uncultured Prevotella sp. | reverse complement strand
AAAAGCGGTCAAAAAGAAAGGTAAAGATTGAATTTAGAAGAGATAAAAGTTTAAAGCGAATCTTCGTCAGAAAAGTTTAGACGACTTCAATCCCCCAACTCTGCAACGCCCCTACATCGCTAAGCATGAGTGCTACTCTTCCACACAATCTATTCTCAAAATTACATCATAAAATAATCTCCCTACACAACATAAACGCACACACGGGTGTCAGTTCGCAAATAAAATAGTAACTTTGCCCATTGAAAACGTAAAAAAATAATAGAACACAACAAGATATGAGTTTACAATGCGGCATCGTGGGACTGCCTAACGTAGGCAAGTCCACCCTTTTCAACTGCCTGAGTAATGCCAAGGCACAGTCTGCCAACTTCCCCTTCTGCACCATTGAACCCAATGTGGGTGTCATTACCGTGCCCGACGAACGCTTGACCAAATTGGCTGAGATTGTTCATCCAGGACGCATTGTGCCTACCACAGTCGAGATTGTTGACATTGCCGGTTTGGTAAAAGGCGCATCAAAAGGCGAAGGTCTTGGCAACCAATTTTTGGGAAATATCCGCGAAACAGATGCTATTATCCACGTGTTACGCTGCTTCGATGACGGAAACGTAGTACACGTTGACGGTAGCGTAGACCCTGTGCGCGATAAAGAGATTATTGACACCGAGCTCCAACTTAAGGACCTTGAGACCGTAGAAAACCGCATCAAGCGCGTTGAAAAGATTGCCAAAGTAGGTGGCGACAAAAATGCTAAGTTAGAATACGAAGTACTCTTGACATTTAAAGCCGCCCTTGAAGAGGGTAAGAGCGCACGTAGCGTAGAGTTCGACTCACTCGACGAACAGAAGGCTGCTAAAAATCTTTTCTTGCTCACCTCAAAGCCCGTGCTCTATGTGTGCAATGTAGACGAGGCTTCGGCTGCTACAGGTAATGCCTACGTAGAAGCTGTACGCGAGGCTGTAAAAGAAGAAGGTGCCGAGGTTTTGGTGCTTGCTGCACAGACTGAAGCTGACATTGCCGAACTCGAAACTTACGAAGAGCGTCAAATGTTCCTTCAAGATGTGGGTTTGGAAGAGAGTGGCTGCAACCGCTTAATCAAAGCCGCCTACCACATGCTCAACCTGCAAACCTTTATCACCGCAGGCGAAATGGAGGTTAAGGCATGGACATTCCACAAGGGTTGGAAGGCTCCGCAATGCGCAGGCGTCATCCACACCGACTTTGAAAAAGGCTTTATCCGCGCCGAAGTTATCAAGTACGAAGACTACATTCGCCTAGGCTCTGAAAGTGCCGTGCGCGATGCAGGACTCTTGCACGTTGAAGGCAAAGAATATATTGTAGAAGACGGTGACATCATGCACTTCCGCTTCAATGTCTAAACATTGAAAACCATAAGTTTTAGGGTGTTATTTGATAGATTATCAAAAAACACCCTCAACTCATAACCCCAAACTTCTTTTTCCATGATCTATTGGGATCCTTCAATCATCGCCTTTTCTGTAGGGCCTATCGAAGTGCGCTGGTACTCTTTGTGTTGGTGCATAGGCTTAGCATTGGCATATATTGTGGTGTATAAGCTCTATAAGCAACAACAAATACCGCAAGAAAAGTTCGACCCGCTCTTTCTCTACTGCTTTGTGGGCATATTGGCGGGTGCACGCTTAGGACATTGCCTGCTCTATGAGCCAGGCTACTTTCTCAGCCATCCATTAGAAATGGTGCTGCCTATACACCGTTTGGCTGATGGGTCGTGGAAGTTTACGGGCTATGCCGGACTTGCTTCGCATGGCGGCACTTTTGGTCTCATGATTGCCCTTTGGCTCTACGTAAAACGCACCCAAGTCAATATCATGCGCGTGCTCGACAATATTGCCGTTGCTACCCCTATCTGTGCATGCTTTATTCGTTTGGGCAACCTCATGAACTCCGAGATTGTCGGCAAATTTACAGGCACCGACATGGGCTTTGTGTTTGCACATCTCAATGAAACGCAACCCCGCTACCCAGCCCAGCTCTACGAGGCCATTGCCTACTTCGTTTTCTTTGTTGTAGGATTAGTTCTCTATGCCAAATTCAAAAACCGCATAGGTACAGGTTTCTTCTTTGGCTACTGCCTAAGCACCATCTTTATTTTCCGCTTCGCAGTGGAGTTCTTAAAAGAGGTGCAAGAGCCTTGGGAAATACACATGCAGCAACTCATTGGCTTGAACCAAGGTCAGTTGCTGAGCATCCCCTTCGTGGCACTCGGCATCTACTGCATGATAGGCGGAAAATGGTGCAAACGCTTTGCCGAAAAATAAGTCGTCATTACTACTGTTTTTTGCATATATCATGTATATATGCTTTGCATAATAGGCATTAACATACTTTGTGAACCATTAGTGTCTACATTAATATTTAATGCTTATCTTTGCCAAAACAAAATGCGACTTGAAACAAAAAACACATTCTTTTATAATGCAAACTAAATTTTTATTCTTAGCACTGGCAGGAACGCTGGCGCTAACCTCATGCAACAAAATGGGGGAACTCTCAGCCGATAACTTTACTGTAACCCCCTCGCCTATGGAAGCTGTAGGCGGAAAGGTTCCCGTAACCATCAACGGACGCTTCCCCGAAAAATATATGAAGAAGAAGGCTGTAGTAACCGTTACTCCCGTGTTGCGCTATGCCAACCAGTCGGCTAACGGACAAGCTGCTACCTTCCAAGGCGAAAAGGTGCAAGGCAATGACACTGAGGTTTCTTACAAGCTCGGTGGAAACTACACCATGAAGACTTCGTTTACCTATGTGCCCGAGATGCAACAGAGCGAACTCTACCTCACGTTCGATGCAAAAGTAGGCAAAAAGAAGGTGAACATCCCCGACGTAAAAGTAAACGATGGTGTGCTCGCCACTTCTACCCTTATCACCGCAGCTGCTGCCACTACTAACACACAAGAGGCTACCGACAAATATCAGTATGCCATCAAGCAGACTAAGCAGGCTCAGATTAAATATCTTATCAATCAGGCTAAAATCCGCAACAGCGAGCTTAAAGGCACTTCAGTACAAGAATTCTTGAAGACACTGAAGGACATCAAGGCTGACCAAAAGGGTCTCATGCTCGAAAACGTAGAAGTTTCTGCCTATGCTTCGCCCGAAGGCTCTGTAAAATTCAACACTGCCTTGGCACAAAACCGCGAAAAATCGTCTAAAGGCTACGTAAACAAGCAATTGCAAAGTGCTAAGCTCGATGCCGATGTAGATTCTAAATACACTGCCGAGGACTGGGAAGGATTTAAAGAACTCGTTAGCCAATCAAACATTCAGGATAAGGATGTTATCTTGCGTGTTCTCTCTATGTATAAAGATCCCGAAGAACGCGAAAAGCAAATCCGAAATCTCTCGGCTGGATTCAAAGAGTTGGCAGACGAAATCTTGCCCGAATTGCGCCGTGCACGCTTAACTATCAACTACAACATCATTGGTCGTTCTGATGATGAAATCCAAGATCAATACAAGGCTGATGCCTCTAAGCTCTCAGTCGAAGAATTGCTCTACGCTGCCACACTCACCGAGAACGTAGCTGAGCAAAAGGATATCTACCAAACTACCGTTAAGCAATATCCTAACGACTATCGCGCTTATAACAACTTAGCAACTTTGGCATATAAGCAAGGCGACTTGGTTGCTGCCAAAAAATATTTGGCACAAGTACCCGCCGAGGGTGCTAACGCTGCTGAGGTGAATGCGAACAAAGCTCTCATCGCTTTGGCTGAGGGAAAGGCTGAAGAGGCACACAACTACCTCATGAAAGCCACCACTGCTGGCAACTACAACGAGGTATTGGGCAACTTGCAGGTTGCTGCAGGCAACTACGCACAGGGTGCCACTGCTTTGAAGGGTGTTAACACCAATGCCGCTGCCTTGGCTCAAATTATGAACAAGGATTATGCAAGCGCTGCTAACACGCTCAAAAATGTGCCTAATGCCAATGGTCTTACAAGCTATCTCAAAGCCGTTGTTGCTGCTCGCACCAACCAAGAGAATGCCGTAATTGCTAACCTCAAAGAAGCCTTTGCAAAAGATGCCAACCTCAAGAAGCGTGCTGCTACCGACCTTGAGTTTGCCACTCTCTTCAACAATGCAGACTTCCAGAGTTTGGTAAAATAATCCCCCCATTCTATTTTAGAAGTTAGAAGAAGGTAGAGGAAGTTTTTTTCAAGGAGTTAAACGAAGGCTGAGGAATATACGTCCTCTTACTTCTCACATAACCTCTTGGAAATAACTTCCTCTAACTTCTTAAAATAACTCCTTGAAAATAACTTCCCCTAACTTCCTGGAAATAACTTCCTCTAAATTCTTGAAAATAACTCCCTAAAAAGAGCTCCCTCTAACTTCATAAAATAGCTTCGCCTTTCCGACTATATTCCGATGATAAAAAAACTTCCCCATTGGCTCCTTGCCACCTTCCTCCTCATCCTATTCACTGCTTGTGGTCCTGCCAAGGACAAAATACGCATCACAGGAAAATTCACGAATATCAACGATGCCGAATTCTACGTCTATAGCGAAGACGGCGCCTTCGATGGCATCGACACCATAAAAATCAGCGATGGCAAGTTCAGCTACGAACGCACCCTCGCCCACCCTGCTGTGCTCACACTGCTCTACCCCAACTTTACCCAAACCTACGTGGTAGCAGAACCTGGACACGAAATAAAAATCAAGGGCGAAGCCTCAAAAATTGGCGAGTCAGAAGTTACAGGCACCGAGCAAAACGAACTTCTCTCCGACTTCCGCATAAAGCACATTGCCGACGCGCCCCATCCTCAGCGCTTAGCTGCTGCACAGTTCATACGCGAAAACCCTACCACACTTGCTGCCGTAGCCGTTTTTCGTAAATACTTCGCCAACGTGCAAACTACCGATGCCACACAAGCCCTTCCACTACTCAATCTGCTCAAAAAAGCCCAACCCCGCGAACGTGCCATCGCTCACTTAGAAGCCACATTCCGTCCACTCTTGCAAACCGCTACAGGGCAACCTATTCCCTCCTTCAGTTGCCAAACACTCGACGGACGCACCGTTACGCCCCAAACCTTTAAAGGCAAAAATTTAGTTATCGCCTTTACTGCCACATGGCAAACCGACAGTCGCGCACTCTTAGTGTCATTACACCGCAAACTAACCACCATGCCTGGCAAATGGCAGTGTCTTGTCATCTCGCTCGACACCAACCCCAACGCACTCACCGCAAGCCTAAAATCCGATAGCATCACCTGTCCCGTGGTATGCGATGCCCAAGCCTTTAACTCACCCCTCGTGCAAACCTTCGGTATTCATTACGTCCCCTCTCTCATGCTCGTAAATGCCCAAGGACACATTATCCAAAGAGATGTAACGAAAATAGAAGACGCACAACTGTAGTTTGCTTTAACTACCCAAGCCCTTAACCCTCTATACCTTTTTCAAAAAATGCTTAGCACCATCCACACCTCGGCAGTCAACGGATTAGCAGCAATGCCTGTATTCCTCGAAGTGATTGCCACCGAAATACACTCACAAGAAGAAAAATCTATATTCCAAATGGTGGGACTCCCCGACAATGCCGTGCGCGAAAGCAAACTGCGTGTGGAAGGTGCCATGCAAAATAGTGGATTCAAACTCCCCACTCGTGTAAAATACACCGTAAACTTTGCCCCTGCCGATGTGCGCAAAGAAGGTTCGGGTTATGACCTACCACTTGCCATAGGCATGCTCTCAGCACTCAATATGTTGCAAGGTGCCGAAGAAAAGCTCACACGCAGCGTGTTTGTAGGAGAATTGGGCTTAGATGGCTCTATACGTCCCATTAAGGGCGCACTGTCTATTGCGATAAAGGCTCGCGAGCAACAATTCGATGCCCTATTTGTGCCCAAAGAGAATGAACGTGAAGCTGCCGTAGTGAACCGTCTAAAAGTGTATGGTGTAGAAAACTTAACACAAGTAGTCGACTTCCTGTTAGGTCGCATCGAACTCGAACCCACGATTGTTAACACGCGCGAGGAGTTTTATGCCGCACAAGCCCAAGCCACAGTCGACTTTGCCGACGTAAAGGGTCAAACTGTAGCCAAACGTGCCTTTGAGGTGGCTGCTGCTGGAGGGCACAACATTATTCTTATTGGTTCACCTGGATGTGGCAAAAGCATGATGGCAAAACGTGTACCCAGCATCTTGCCACAACTCACATTGGCTGAAAGCCTTGAAACCACACAGATTCACTCTATTGCGGGCAAACTTGGCGAACGCACCTCACTCATTGCGCAACGCCCATTCCGCGCCCCACATCACACCATATCAGACGTGGCACTAATTGGGGGAGGATCTACCTATAAACCTGGCGAAATTAGTTTAGCTCACAATGGCGTGTTATTTATGGACGAGCTTCCCGAATTTTCAAGAACGGCACTCGAAACCCTACGCCAACCTCTCGAAGACCGCGAAATCACCATTTCACGCGCCAAATACTCTGCCACCCTACCCTGTTCATTTATGCTCGTAGCCTCCATGAACCCTTGTCCATGTGGCTACTATAACGACCCCAACCATGCTTGTACATGCAGCCCCATGCAAGTGCAGCGTTACATGAGCAAAATATCAGGTCCATTGCTCGACCGCATCGACATACAAATTGAAATTGCACCTGTAAGTGTAACAGAACTTGCTACTGCCCCACGTGGCGAATCAAGTGAAACCATACGTAAACGTGTCATTGCTGCCCGTGCCATCCAAACCGAGCGCTATAAAGACGTTAAAGGCATTCATTGCAACGCACAAATGACCCGTGCACTACTTGAACAATACGCTCAACTCAACGAAGAGGCTCAAAACACGCTTACACGTGCCATGAAACGTCTCGACCTCTCAGCCCGTGCCTACGACCGCATTCTTAAAGTGGCCCGCACCATTGCCGACCTCGACGCTTCGCCCCACATCCAAGCAGCCCACATTAAAGAGGCCATCAGCTACCGCAACCTCGACCGTGGCGATTGGGGAGAATAAATACCTCACGCCAAGTTACGTATTACGCCACGACCAAACGAGGCATACCATCAGGTAGGGTGTTCAAAATCCATGATTTTTTATGCATGGTTTTGATAAAAAAATTATATCGTAAATAGTTGATATTCAACAATAATAAACGCAGAAAACGCCTCAATTCG
>UQQN01000112.1 GCA_900543155.1 uncultured Prevotella sp. | reverse complement strand
GTTACCCCGTTAGGGGTGAGATAAGGTAGCCAGGTATGTGAAGGGAATTTATTCCGATTATCGTGCAAACCGAATGCAATCAAACTTGTTTGAATTGCTGAGGTGCCGCCGATAATGCACTATGAATTCACATGCCTGGTTATATGTTACGCCACAACCAAATGGGGCACCCTGTTATGGGTGCGATTGGGCCTAGGCGAACAGCCGTTTTCATAGGACACGCATATCGCAAGTCGTATATATAAAATTAAACTTGGGTTCTTGTCCTATGAAAACGGCTATTTGCCTATGTTCCATCTTGCTCTTACCATCAAAAACTTATAAAATTGCATATTGTAAACTATTCTATCACATAGAAAAATATTTTTCCCCAATAAACACTAGGGGAGTCAGCCGTTTTTGCCAGTTGTATAATTAAGAATTATGCTATTTTTTTGCTTATCATTTCATCATGTTGTAATTTTGTACTCGCAAGCATGCTAAAACACCCCATTTTTCGGTCGTAGTCATTCCGAAGGAAAACCGATATCATACCGAAGGAATGCCGAAGCCAAAAATACGTGTCAAGGCTGCTCCTTTATTGGTACAAAACACTCTAATTTTTCATCTCTAACTTAACACACCATGAATAATATAAATGTATATCTAACAAAAAGCCGTATAAAGCACATTGGACGTGACAAAATGGCAATAAAAAACAACAAAAATAGCTTTATGACGAAAAAAGTTAGGTTTCGTGCGTTATTTTGAAATGAAAATTGTATTTTTGCCATCAATATAATGCGTTTGAGAGATTGTACACATAAAAATGTCAGTTTTCAAGTGCTAAAAAGAGAATTTTTTAATGTCAGAGTTTAGAAACTGATGTTTTAGATTCGTCTTTAGAGAGAACATAACCAAAATAATTCAGTCATAAAGTACATTATGAATTTGAAGAATAGGCTTAACGAAGGACTTTATTGCGCAGACAATGAGCATGATGCTTGTGGCGTGGGTATGATTGTGAATATTCACGGCAACAAAAGCCATGAGTTGGTGGATAGCGCACTGAAGGTTTTAGAGAACATGAAGCACCGCGGTGCAGAAGGTGCTGACAACAAAACGGGTGATGGTGCAGGGATTATGCTGCAAATTCCACACGAGTTTATTTTGTTGCAGGGTATCCCTGTTCCTGAAAAGGGACATTATGGCACAGGTTTGGTGTTTTTGCCGAAAGACGAGGCAGAACAGCAAACCATCTTGAGCGTGTTCATTGAAGAAGTGGAGCGCGAAGGATTGCAGTTGATGCACGTGCGTGCGGTGCCCACAAATTCAGCTATCTTGGGTAAAGATGCTCTTGAAACCGAACCTGCAGTGAAACAGGTGTTTGTGACAGGAGCCGAACCACAGACGCTAGAACGTAAACTCTACATTGTACGCAAAAAGGTTGAAAAACGTGTAGCAAATAAGGACTTCTATATTTGTTCGCTCTCTTCAAAGAATATCGTTTATAAGGGTATGCTCTCGTCTACTCAGTTGCGCGAGTATTTCCCCGATCTTACGCAGCCTTATTTTACAAGCGGCTTGGCAATTGTGCATTCTCGCTTCTCAACCAACACTTTCCCTACTTGGGGGTTGGCTCAGCCTTTCCGCTTGTTGGCACACAATGGCGAAATTAACACCATTCGTGGCAACCGTGTGTGGATGGAGGCTCGTGAGTCGGTATTGTCTACCGATGTGTTGGGAGATGTAAAAAACATTAGTCCGATTATTCAGCCCCACATGAGCGACTCAGCCTCGCTCGATAATGTGCTAGAATTTTTGGTAATGTCGGGTTTGAGTTTGCCACATGCTATGGCAATGCTTGTGCCTGAAAGTTTCAATGATAAGAATCCTATCTCTGAGGATCTCAAAGCCTTCTATGAATATCATTCTATTTTGATGGAGCCTTGGGATGGTCCCGCAGCCTTGCTCTTTAGCGATGGACGTTATGCAGGAGGTATGCTCGACCGTAATGGACTTAGACCGGCACGCTATCTCATTACGAAGAACGACATGATGGTGGTAGCATCTGAGGCTGGTGTAATTAGTTTCGAGGCAAACGAAATTAAAGAAAAAGGTCGTTTGCAACCAGGCAAGATTCTGTTGATTGATACGCAAGAGGGTAATATATATTATGACGGTGAATTGAAAAACCGTCTTGCTACGGCTTTCCCTTATCGCCAATGGCTCTCGGCAAACCGCATAGAGTTGGACGCTTTGAAGAGTGGACGTAAGGTGGATAATGCAGTAGAAGATTTTGACAAGCACTTGCGTGTGTTTGGTTTTACGCGCGAGGATGTGGAACGCACCATTATGCCTATGGCTAACAATGGTAGCGAGCCTATTGCCTCGATGGGTAACGACACGCCGTTGGCTGTATTGTCAGACCGTCCGCAGTTGTTGTTTAACTACTTCCGTCAGCAATTTGCTCAAGTTACCAATCCTGCTATCGACCCTATTCGTGAGGAGTTGGTTATGTCGCTCACTGAGTATGTGGGAGCTGTGGGCATGAATATTCTTTCGCCAAACGAGAGCCATTGCAAGATGGTGCGTTTGCCACAACCTATTTTAACAAATCGTCAACTCGACATTCTTTGCAACATTCGCTATAAGGGCTTTAATACCGTTAAATTGCCCATGACTTTTGAGTCGGCAAAGGGTGCTGAGGGCTTGAAAGAGGCGCTCGATAATCTTTGCCACATGGCAGAGCAGAGTGTGAATGATGGCATAAACTACATTATTCTGTCAGACCGTGGTGTTGACGAAACACATGCAGCTATTCCTTCATTATTGGCAGTGAGTGCTGTACACCATTACCTTATTTCGGTGCAAAAGCGCATGGAAACAGCCTTGGTGGTTGAGAGTGGCGAAACACGCGAAGTGATGCATGCTGCCTTGCTCATTGGCTATGGTGCCAGTGCTATTAACCCATATATGGCATTCGCTGTGCTCGACGATTTGGTAAAGCGCGGTGAGGTGCAGATGAATTATGAAACGGCTGAAAAGAATTATATAAAGGCTATTTGCAAAGGACTCTATAAGGTGCTTTCAAAAATGGGCATCAGCACACTGCGCTCTTATCGTGGTGCTAAGATTTTCGAGGCTATCGGTTTGAACGATGAGTTGTTGCGCACTTATTTTGGTACGGCTGCAGGTAGCATTGGTGGTATTCATCTCGACCAAATAGCCCGTGATTATGGCAAGTTCCATGATGAAGGTTATACGCCAGATTATGAAGATCGTGAATTGCAAGGTTTGCTTCCCTATGTGGGTCAGTTTAGCTATCGTAAAGATGGCGAAAAGCATGCTTGGAACCCCGAAACGATTTCGACTTTGCAACTGGCTACTCGTTTGGGTAGTTACAAAAAGTTCAAAGAATTTACAGCCTTGGTAGACCAAAAAGAAAAGCCTATCTTCTTGCGCGATTTCTTTGAATTTAAGCGTAACCCAATACCTGTAGATGAGGTTGAATCGGTTGACGACATTGTGAAGCATTTTGTAACAGGTGCCATGTCGTTTGGTGCAATCAGCAAAGAGGCACACGAGGCTTTGGCGCTTGCTATGAATAAACTGGGTACACGTAGTAATACGGGTGAAGGTGGCGAAGACAATGAACGCTTTAGCGAAACCTATGACGGTATCTCGCTCAGTAGCAAGACCAAGCAGATTGCTTCGGGTCGTTTTGGTGTGACCACTGAATATTTGGTGAATGCCGAAGAAATTCAGATTAAGGTTGCACAAGGTGCAAAGCCTGGTGAGGGTGGTCAGTTGCCTGGTTATAAGGTGAACAAGATTATTGCGAAGACACGTCATTCTATTCCTGGAATCTCGCTTATTTCGCCACCGCCTCATCACGATATTTACTCTATCGAGGACTTGGCTCAACTTATCTTCGACTTGAAGAATGTAAATCCGAAAGCACAAATCAGTGTGAAGTTGGTTGCCGAGAGTGGGGTAGGAACCATTGCTGCTGGTGTGGCTAAGGCTAAAGCCGACTTAATTGTAATTTCGGGTGCTGAAGGTGGTACAGGTGCTTCGCCTGCCTCTTCAATGCGCTATGCAGGTATTTCGCCTGAGATTGGTTTGTCTGAAACTCAACAAACATTGGTGCTTAACGGACTGCGTGGACAGGTGCGTTTGCAAACCGATGGACAAATAAAAACGGGACGCGACATCATCTCTATGGCACTGTTAGGTGCCGAGGAGTTTGGTTTTGGTACTACCGTGCTCATTGTGTTGGGTTGTGTAATGATGCGTAAGTGTCATGCCAATACTTGTCCTGTGGGTGTGGCTACTCAAAATCCTGAGTTGCGTGAGCACTTCCGTGGACACTACGAATATGTGGTAAACTATTTCCGCTTCCTTGCACAAGAGGTGCGTGAGTATTTGGCAGAAATGGGATTCCGTCATTTCAATGATATTGTGGGTCGCACTGACCTTATTGCGCTGCGTGAACGCGAAGCTACGTCGAAGGCTGCGACACTCGACTTTAGCCGTTTGTTGCACCGTGTAGATAACGATGCGGCTATACATCATGTTACTTCGCAAAAGCACGACATTGATGCTGTGCTCGACACACAAATTATTAAGGCTGCTGCGCCTGCTATTGATACGCAGAAGGAGGTTTCGCTTGAGTATGCCATTGCCAATACAGACCGTTCGGTTGGTGCCATGCTCTCGGGAGCAGTAGTAGCAAAATATGGTCACAAAGGTTTGCCCAACGAAACGATTAACATTAAGTTTAAGGGTTCGGCAGGTCAGAGCTTCGGTGCCTTCTTGCCTACGGGCGTTAGCTTTAAATTAGAGGGCGAAGCCAATGACTATTTGGGCAAGGCGCTCAGTGGTGGACGCATTGCGGTGATGCCTCCTGTGCGTTCAAGTTATAAGGCTGAAGAAAACACCATTGCTGGTAACACCTTGCTTTATGGTGCTACAAGTGGTGAGGTTTATATCAATGGTAAAGTGGGTGAGCGCTTTGCAGTGCGAAACTCTGGTGCGATTGCCGTTGTTGAAGGTGTTGGCGACCACTGTTGTGAATATATGACGGGTGGACGTGTTGTGGTGCTTGGTGAAACAGGACGTAACTTTGCCGCTGGTATGAGTGGTGGTGTGGCTTACGTGTGGGACAGGAATCATAACTTTGACTACTTCTGCAACATGGAGATGGTGGAACTTTCATTGATTGAAAATTCAACCTCGCGCAAGGAGTTACACGAACTCATTCGTCAGCACTATCTCTACACAGGTTCGCAGTTGGCTCGCACCATGTTGGATGATTGGAATCGCTATGTCGACGACTTCATACAAATTACTCCTATTGAGTATAAGCGTGTGTTGGCTGAAGAACAAATGCGAAAATTGCAACAAAAAATTGCAGAGGTTCAACGAGATTATTAAACTGTTATAAGGTTATAGGGGTGTTTGGCAAAGATCCTAACATCTTAATGCTACATCCCTAATAACCCTTTTCCTCTCCCTAATAATCTCTATAACCCTTTATCCCCCAATAACTAATAAAATTATGGGAAATCCTAAAGCTTTTCTAACTGTTCCTCGCCGCGAAGCAGGTTATCGCCCCGTACACGAACGTGTGGCAGACTTTGGTGAGGTAGAACAGACTCTCAATACAAGTGACCGCCGTTTGCAGGCTTCGCGCTGCATGGATTGTGGTGTGCCCTTTTGCCATTGGGCTTGTCCGCTCGGAAATCGTCAACCCGAATTTCAAGATGCCTTATTTAAAGGTGAGTGGAAAATGGCTTACGAAATTCTTACTGCTACAAACGACTTTCCTGAATTTACTGGACGTATTTGTCCTGCACTCTGCGAAAAGAGTTGTGTGTTGCAGCTTTCAATGAATGCTCCTGTTACGATTCGCGAGGATGAATGTGCCATTATTGAGGCTGCCTTCCGCGAGGGATATATTCAACCCCGTACTTTTGCTCGCAATGGTAAAAGTGTGGCTGTGATAGGTTCTGGTCCTGCAGGTTTGGCTGCTGCAAATCAGCTTAATCATCGTGGATATGATGTAACCGTGTTTGAACAACACGAATATGTGGGTGGTTTGTTGCGTTTTGGTATTCCTAACTTTAAGTTGCAAAAAACGGTGATTGACCGCCGTGTAAAGGTGATGGAGGCTGAAGGTATTACTTTTAAAGTGAATACACCTGTCGATGTAACTGCCTTGCCCGAGGGCTTCGATGCTTATTGCATTTGTACGGGAACGCCTACCGCACGCGACTTAAAGGTGCCAGGACGTGAACTCAAGGGTGTACATTTTGCCCTTGAACTTCTTGCACAACAAAATCGTGTTTTGGCAGGTCAAACTTTCTCGAACAAAGATCGCATTACTGCTAAAGGTAAACGAGTTTTGGTGATTGGTGGTGGCGATACAGGCTCTGACTGTATAGGTACTTCTAATCGCCAAGGAGCACTGAGTGTTACGCAAATTGAAATTATGCCCAAACCTCCTGTAGGTTCTAATCCTAACACGCCTTGGCCACAATGGCCTATTGTGCTTAAAACATCATCAAGCCATGAAGAGGGTTGTGAACGTCGTTGGTTGCTTACGACTAACAAGTTTATTGACAATGGTAAAGGTGCTGTGAGTGGGGCAGAGGTAGAAGAGGTTGAATGGAAACCTAATCCTGAAGGTGGTCGTCCGTTGATGGTACCTACAGGCAAGAAGGAGATTATTCCTTGCGATTTGGTATTGCTCGCTATGGGTTTCCTCCGTCCGCAACAACCTGAATTTCCCGAGAATGTCTTTGTGGCTGGCGATGCTGCCACAGGTGCCAGTCTTGTGGTGCGTTGCATAGCAGGTGGACGTAAAGCTGCAAAAGACATTGATGCCTATTTGTCAAAATAAAATAAGTGGATGGACTGGTTCTTAGATGGAAGTTACCTTTTTATTAGGAACGACTTTCTTATTACCTGTTTCAATAACAGTGGATGATACGTAAGATTTACTTTCGTTAACTCCGATTTAAGAAATATTTCAAGTGACAAAGTGACACCTAATTTCTTGATTATCAAGAAATTAAGGTGTCACTTGTCATTTGTCACTTTTCGTTTCACCCCATTATTTTGTATTATTATAAGGGATTACTTCGTTAGGTAGGGTGTTCAAAATCTCAAAAATGTTCTGCATGGTTTTATCGGATTTTGACGTCGACAAGGGGCATGATAAATGGGTCACCCCGTTAGGTAGGGTGTTCAAAATCCATAATATTTTTCTGCACTATTTCATCGAATTTTTGACGTCGATAAATTACATGGATAAATGGGTCACCCCATTAGGTAGGGTG
>UQQN01000111.1 GCA_900543155.1 uncultured Prevotella sp. | reverse complement strand
ACACCCAAGCGCACGAGAAAGCCTGCCGCCAAGCGCACTACACGCAAGAGAGCCAATGCCACGGCTTGAAGCTGAAAGAAAGGATCGCCCGCCAAAAAAGTAAAGGCGGTGCGGTCTTTTCCGTAACCCGAGGTTTGTGCGATATTGCGAGGGTTATTTAGTTTCCGATCGTTTATGCAGTACAATTATAATCCCCAAGGGTATAGCTTCACTTCTTCCATTCCCGATGTGTTCACCATCTCCGACTTCCAAGGCAGTTCCGTGTATTTGGCTATCTATCTCAACCGCAGTCAGTCGCCTGTCTTTTCCACCACGCTTTATGCCTATGGGGGTAAGGCGAGCATCTATGATTTGCGCAGCATTATTGAAAACTACATGGAGGCAAAGCAGTTGATGCATGTCACGTGCAGTTTCCGTATGCAGGTGGACCGCACTGATTATACTTTGGGCGAGTTTACTTTGGTTTACTGTAAACTGCAATTGCTAAGGACGAACTGTGAGCTGTTCCTGCAATTGCATTTTCTCACCACGCACGCGGTGCGTTTGGTGCCGCATGGCTTTCAGCTTGATTTGCAGTACATCGTTCTTCCCGGTGAAACGGGGCAGTGTGCTACGCAGTATGTTATCCAACGCGATGACAAGGACGCGCCCGAAACACTCACCATATCAGATACTCCCATTGCTGCCAAGCAGTTTGATTTTTGTTTCGAGGACATCAACGAGGAGGAACTATTGGGTTACTTGCCCCAAGGGGTAAAGGGCAAGCTCTTGTCTATTACGCTTTTTCGAGGGAAACGAACTTTCACGTTCTTCGTGACTGATGAAGTTCCCACGCTCACGCTGATATTTCAGAATGAGTTCAATGTGAGTGATACCTTGTATCTCACTGCCCAAACCAAGCGCAAGGTGTCCTTTGACCGCAGCTTTGCCGTATGTTGTGGACAATCTTCTGCATACGATGACAACACGGAGATTGAATATGAGAGCGAGACGTCCTCGCTTTCCTATTCCTTTGCCCGTCATCTTACACAGGCTTTGCAGTCTCACAAACTCTACTTGATTTCTCCTGAACTTCCTGTGGGCAGTTCTATTCTTATTACAGACATCGAAAGTGAACTTTCTGATGCCACCAATGCAAACAATCATGTGAAGTTCAAGTGGAAACCGCTTCGCAAGCAGGTGCCTTTCACCGTTCCGCGCTTACATAATATCTTTAACCAGGTTTACAACAATACCTTCGACTAATGCCCCACGCTATTCATATCACCACGCTCAAACGTATGCTCCAATCTCCCGAACCAGTAGATCTCAAACTATGGACGCGCTCGGGAGAAATCCAATGCTGGCACCGCTGCATCTCGCTTCGCTACGACTTCTACAAGGGTACGCGAAGAATGAAACTGCTGGATAGTAATGAAATCCGGCAGTTGAGAGATGTGTGCGTGTTTGAAATAAATGGCATGGAGGTGTTTATGTGAAATCAAAATTGATAAACTCATCAATTTTTATCTTAACCCACTAAAATATAGACTATATTATTAATCCTTTTCGCTTTCTTATTGTATCTTTGTGGCATATATTATATGAATATGCCAAGAGAACAGGTTAATAGATTGAAAATAGTGCTTGCTGAAGAACAGAAAAGCAACAAATGGCTTGCCGAACAATTAGGCAAAGATCAGGCCACAATTTCGAAATGGGTAACGAATTCCAGTCAGCCTGACCTTAAAAATCTGTTGCGCATCGCAAAGACTTTGAATGTGGATGTGGCAAGATTGTTAAATGCAGATGTGCTAAATGAGGATCAACAAGTAAATTTACAGTCTGCAACTTCCGATAATATGGTATTATCTGAAAACAAGGAGGGATAAAATATGACACCAGAAGAGAAAGCAAGAGTTAAAATAGACCGTTGGTTCGCTGATGCTGGTTGGCTGGTTGTTAATCGCGAGGAGTTCGAACCTACGATGACAGCCGTGGCTGTGCGCGAAGGATTGCTGAAAGGCAATCTCGAAGCAGATTATCTTATGTTCATCAACGGCAAGGTATGTGGTGTGCTTGAAGCTAAACGCGAAGAAGTGGATGTTGATTCTGATAAGGTGAGTGATCAAGTGACCACTTATGCTAAAAGTGTACCAAGTTGTTATCAAACATGGCAAAAGCCTATCCCCCTTTTATATAAGTCAAACGGTAAAATTGTCTTATTTCAGGATTTTCGTAAATCGAATACGGATTGGGAGGAAATCAACCGTATTCATACACCAAAGGAAATTGTGGCTTTGTTGGGTATAAACGACCCATTTGCAGGACTGCCTACGCTTTACAAAAAAGGATTGCGTGAGTGTCAGTATGAAGCTATTACCGAATTGGAGAAGAGTTTTCGTAGTGGACAGAACCGTGCGCTTATGGTTCTAGCTACGGGTGCAGGAAAGACCTATACGGCTTGTCTTGCTGCCTATCGCATGCTTTCTTATACTCCTATGCGACGAGTGCTTTTTCTCGTTGATCGCAATAATCTTGGACGACAAGCTGAAAATGAATTTGGTACATTCCGTCTTACTGACAATGGCGAAGCCTTCAATACTATATTTGGGGTGGAACGCTTGAAATCTGCCAAAATTCCGTCTGATAGCAATGTGCTTATTTCTACTATACAACGTTTGTTCTCTTTGTTAAAGGGTGAAGATATTCAAGATAATGATGACGATGATGAAGAAGAAGATGTGACAACTGAAATGGTTCTTCCCGACAATCCCAATTTGCCGCATGATTTCTTTGATATGATTATTATTGACGAGTGTCATCGTAGTATTTACGGTAACTGGCGTAAGGTGCTTGAGTATTTTGATACGGCACGTCTTATTGGTCTTACGGCAACTCCCATTCCTGAAACAATGGCGTTCTTCAATAACAATCGTATTGTGAACTATACGCTTGAAAAGAGTATCGTGGATGGCGTGAACGTGGATAACCGTGTATATCGTATTAAGACGGAAGCAACGGAAAACGGAGGGGCTATTATGAAGGGTGACCGTGTGCGTGTTGAAACTCGCTATACGGGCAAAACGGAAGAGTTAAATACACGCGAGACAAAGAATTACACAAAAACGGAACTTAACCGTTCTATTGTCAATCCTTCTCAAATAAAACTCATCCTTACAACATATCGCGATGCTGTTTACTCGGAAATGTTTAATGACCCACAGCGTGAGCCTAATTTTGAATATCTCCCCAAAACACTCATCTTTGCTCTCAACGAGGCTCATGCCACGAATATTGTGAACATAGCTAAAGAGGTGTTTGGAGAGAAATGCCCTAATGCTGATATGGATAGGTATGTACAGAAAATTACTTATTCTTCGGGTGATAGCAATGAACTGATTCGCCAATTCCGCAATGATCGTGACTTCCGTATTGCTGTTACTTGCACTTTGGTGGCTACAGGTACGGACGTGAAACCGCTTGAAGTGGTAATGTTTATGCGTGACGTGGAGTCTGAACCGCTTTTCATTCAGATGAAAGGGCGTGGTGTGCGTACCATTGGCGATGAGCAGTTGCGGGCTGTTACTCCTAACGCTATAAGCAAAGATTGTTTCTTCCTTGTGGATGCGGTGGGCGTTACCGAGCATACTATGTCTATTCCTGAGCAAGGTGAAGGACCTGATACAATCACGATAACATTGAAGGAACTGCTGGAGCGTATTGCTCACGGCAACTTGCCTGATATGTACCTCAAACGCCTTGCAGCTACTTTGTCGCGTCTGCACAATAAGGCAGACGGCAGCCAGCGTATGGAGTTCGAACGATTGGCAAGCGATTCCATGGATGCGATTGCACAACGTATCTACGATGCTTTGGCGAATGGCAGCTTACCGCCTTATAACAACATCAATGAACCTAACAATGAGCGTAAGGGACTTGTTTCTCCTATTGCCAATCATGCAGATGTACGTCGCTATATTCTTATTTTGGCTGCTGGTTTTGTAAACACACTCATGCCTGGTGAGGATACGCTTATTTCCAAGGGTTTCTCTGTGGAGGAGGCAAAGAACACTACCGAGGCTTTTGAACAGTATTGCCGCGACCATGCTGACGAAATAGAGGCTTTACGAATCTTATACAATCAGAGTGGCGAGCCTATCACGTTCAGCATGATGAAGGATTTGGAGAATAAACTGAAAATGGAGAACAATCGTTTCAGTACGAAACAACTTTGGAACTCGTATGCTATTGTTACTCCTGGTAACGTGCGATGCACAACGAGAAAGGAGGAAAGCGATGCCCTTACTAATATTATTCAATTGGTTCGCTTTGCATTCCGACAGATTGAAAAACTTGACAGCGTTTGCGTTACCGCACGGCAGTATTTCAATCTTTGGTGTGGTCAGTGGCATCGTGAAATCTCTGACAGGCAAAAACAACTCATGAGTCAGATTGTTGATTATGTAGCAAGTAATGGTGCTTGTACTATCAATGATATCCGCGAGGATGATCGAACACAGGCGGCTCAGATGATTGCTGCATTCGGTACTAAGCAGAAGGCGGATGATGCGCTCCTGTCTTTGTTTAATTTTGTGGTTTTAAGAAAAACAGCATAACTTTGAATTATGGCAAACAATATATCTACAGAGCAATCGCTCACTAAAAAAGTATGGAACCTCGCCACTACGCTTGCAGGACAAGGTATTGGCTTTACTGATTATATCACGCAACTCACTTATCTGCTTTTCCTGAAGATGGATGCGGAGAATGTTGAAATGTTTGGAGAAGATTCTGCGATACCTACTGGCTATCAGTGGAATGATCTTATTCAGCTCGACGGACTGGATCTGTTGAAACAGTATGAAGAAACATTGAAAGTGCTCAGCGAACAAGACAACCTTATTGGTACAATCTACACTAAAGCGCAGAATAAGATTGACAAGCCTGTTTACTTGAAAAAGGTCATCACTATGATTGACGAAGAGCAATGGCTTGTGATGGATGCAGACGTGAAGGGTGCTATCTATGAAAGCATTTTGGAGAAGAACGGACAAGACAAAAAGAGTGGCGCAGGTCAGTACTTTACACCTCGTCCCCTTATTAAAGCTATGGTTGACTGCATCCGTCCACAAATAGGCGAGACTGTGTGCGACCCTGCCTGTGGCACGGGCGGTTTCCTTCTCACGGCTTATGACTATATGAAGAATCAATCGGCTGACAAGGCGAAACGTGATTTCCTCCGAAACGAGGCTTTGCATGGCGTTGACAACACTTCGCTTGTGGTTACTCTTGCTTCTATGAACTTGTATCTTCATGGTGTGGGTACTGACCGCAGTCCGATTTCATGCGAGGATTCGTTGGAACGTGAACCAAAAACATTGGTGGATGTTATTCTTGCCAATCCTCCTTTCGGACAACGTCCTGCTGGTTCTGTGGAACTTAATCGTCCTGATTTCTATGTGGAAACGAAGAACAACCAGCTCAATTTCCTCCAGCACATGATGCTGATGTTGAAGGTGGGTGGTCGTGCCTCTGTAGTATTGCCTGATAACGTGCTCTTTGAGGGTGGCGCTGGTGAAACTATCCGCAAACGTTTGCTCGCTGACTTTAATCTGCACACTATTCTACGCTTGCCTACTGGTATTTTCTACGCGCAGGGTGTGAAAGCTAACGTGTTGTTCTTCACGAAAGGACAGCCCACTAAAGATGTATGGTTCTATGATTACCGCACTGACGTGAAACACACGCTTGCTACAAACAAATTGGAACGTCATCACCTTGATGATTTTGTGAAATGCTACAACCCTGAGAATATTAACGATCGTAAAGAGACTTACGATGCAGATACGAACCCTTCTGGACGTTGGCGCAAATATTCCATAGATGAGCTTACCGCTCGTGACAAGACTTCGCTTGACATCACTTGGATTAAGCAAGGGGGCGAGGAAGAACAACATTCTTTGGCGGAACTGATGGCTTCTATAAAGGAACAAAGCCAGAGCATTAGCAAGGCGGTGAGTGAGTTGGAGAAATTGTTGGGTGATATAAAAGAAGATTAAGGGAATGGATGAAATCATAAAACGAGAAGATGCTCTCTTTGGACATATCTCTAGACTTATTGACGAGGCGCACAAGCATGTTAAAACTACTGTGAATACCACAATGGTTTACACTTACTATGGCGTAGGTAAATATATTGTGGAGGATGAGCAGCAGGGATATGAGCGTGCAGCGTATGGAAAGAAAGTGTTGGAAAATCTTTCAGAAAGACTGTGTCTGAAGTACGGTGAGGGATGGTCTTACTCTAACTTGCGACAAATTCGACAGTTTTATTTGGCGTATGCTAATTTGACAGACGGTGTTTGTCAAATTCAGTTTGACTTGTCTTGGTCGCATTATCTTATCCTTATGCGTATTGAGAATCATGACGAGCGTAACTTCTATGAAATTGAAGCAAAACAACAGAATTGGAGTGTGCGTGAACTGAATAGACAAGTGGGTAGCTGCCTTTACGAACGTTTGGCATTAAGCCGCGATAAGAATGAGGTGATGCGCTTGGCGAAAGAAGGTCAGACGGTCGAGAAACCATCAGACATCATAAAGAATCCTATCACATTGGAGTTCTTGGGATTGAAACCCGATTCTGTTTATTCGGAGTCTAAACTGGAGAATGCCATTATCAGCAAGATGCAGCAATTCTTGCTCGAACTTGGCAAAGGATTTCTTTTTGAGGCACGACAGAAACGGTTTACTTTTGAAGAGCAGCATTTCTTTGTAGACTTGGTGTTTTACAACCGCTTGTTACAATGCTATGTGCTCATTGACTTAAAGATAGATAAACTTACCCATCAGGACCTCGGACAGATGCAGATGTATGTCAACTATTATGACCGCTATGTCAAACAAGACTTTGAGAAACCGACTATAGGCATACTGTTGTGTAAAGAAAAGAATGATGCCCTCGTGGAACTTACCTTGCCAAAGGACGCAAATATCTACGCTTCTGCCTATCAACTTTACCTTCCCAACAAGGCTTTACTGCAAGCCAAGGTGAAGGAATGGATTGAGGAGTTTGAAGAGAACGAGGATCTAAAGAAACTGGAAAATAACGAATAGCATTTGTGCAGTCCCTGACTGCACAAATTGCAAACTATAATTTAGAATGAATACAAAAGCGTTACGCCAAAAGATACTCGACCTTGCGATACATGGCAAGCTTGTACCGCAAGACCCGAACGATGAACCTGCCTCGGTGCTACTAGAACGCATCAAGGCAGAGAAAGAACGCCTTATCAAAGAAGGCAAAATCAAACGTACCAAGCGGTCAAAAGCTGCTTGTGATAAGCCCCATTATCCCTTTCAGCTGCCGGAGGGGTGGTGCTGGACGA
>UQQN01000110.1 GCA_900543155.1 uncultured Prevotella sp. | reverse complement strand
TAAACACCCGATAAAACCGTGCAGAAAAAAATCATGGATTTTGAACACCCTACCCGTTAGGGGTGATTCATTAAAACAATACACAAATTGAGGCATTTTATGCGTTTATTATTGTTGAATATCAATTATTTACGGCATTATTTTTTGTCAAAACCATGCAGAAAAAAATCATGGATTTTAAACACCCTAATTCTTGGGACTATATTCTGATGGTAAATAAAATCATGCTGATAACAAAATCGGAATTTAAACAGATGACACAGAGCATCTGAATAAATTCCGATGATAAAGTTTATCGAACGCGTACTTTCATAGCACGATCCATTTCGCGACGATCTTGTTTCTCTTTCAAACTATTACGTTTGTCGTATTCTTTCTTACCACGACACAGACCAATGATTACTTTGGCATAACCCTTTTCATTGATAAACATGCGCAAGGGCACAATGGTGAAACCAGGAGATTTGGTTTCTTCTTGAAGATTATGAATTTCCTTACGGTTAAGTAGGAGTTTGCGGTCGCGGCGTGTTGCGTGATTATTGTATGAACCCCACTCGTATTCTGCAATATACGAATTTTTCATCCACATTTCTCCACGGTTAATATAGCAGAATGTATCTACTAAACTGGCTTTACCTGCACGAATACTTTTTATTTCAGTACCTGTAAGCACAATGCCTGCCGTGTATTTATCTATAACCAAATAATCGTGCTCGGCACGCTTATTCTTGATGTTGATGCGTGATGTGGGGAGTACTTTTGATGTCTTTGATTTTCCCATAATAATATTTTTTCTCAACCCTTACTTAACAATCTCAACAAAGTCTGTCATGTGTTCGTCCACATAATAGGCTACTGCAGAGGTTATATCTTCTTCTTCCTCAACAAATTCATCGTCAAGATCGTCAAACTCGGGATATTGTTCGAACAAAGCCATAAAGTCCTCGTCAGAACGTTCTTTGGTTAAGTCTGCCTTGTGTTCGTCGTATACCTTTTTTGCCTTATAAAGCAGTTTTGAGAAGTCGTGAAGTCCCCAAAGACGCATTGCTTTGGCAAAAGGATTGTCGAAGAAGAAGGGACCATAGCCATTATAGATTAGCTGTACAAAACCGCCATCCATCAATTCATCGCGCAATATCATGTAGCCCCAAAGTGTGATTTGGTCGGCAGTGAGTTGCTGCATGGCTTGTGCGTTTAGTTCTTCTTCGCCCACTTGCTGCTTAAAGGCATTGATGATTGTAGTAAGGAATTGATCCATTCCTTCGTTAGCAGCAGTAGCAAGGTCTTTATCGTTTATTTTTATTGTCATATTTTATATACTTCTTATCCTCTGATTTCCTCAACGAGGGTTTTCATTCCTTTAATTTTTTCGCCACTTACTTGACGTAAAAGGGCTTTTACTTTTTTGCGAGCCACAGCTACATAAGCATGATGTGCACTAATGTCAATACGACCTATTTCGTCGTTTTTCAACCCGCCTTTTTTACACAAGAAACCAAGCACATCGCCTTTACTGAGTTTTTCGCGTTTGCCACGACCGATATACAAGGTTGTAAACACGGGAGGAAGGGGCTTTAAAAGTGCTACGTCGTCGACACGGAGTGTTGAAAGCGAACCTGCATATTCAAGACAATGTTCTTCGGGACCAAGCAAAAGATAGATAGCACCTTGTGCATCCCATCGTGCCGTACGTCCGTTGCGATGTGTATAATCTTCTTCCTTTAAGGGAAGATGGTAATGGATAACTACCTTTACCTCTGGTATGTCGAGTCCACGGGCTGCAAGGTCGGTGCTTACAAGCACATTGGCTGAACCATTTCTAAACTTATAGAGGGCACGTTCACGCCAATCTTGTTCCATGCCACCATGATAAACTTCAGCAAAAAATCCATTTTGACGTAGCCACTTACCTACACGTTCTGCACTTTCACGATAACCCACAAATACGATAGCAGGCTGTCCCTTTAGGGTGGTGAGCAAACGACCTAAGGTTTCTAATTTATCTTTTTGGGGTGAAAGCACTTGTTGCACTTCTATGCGCAATTTTGTGTCGTTATCGCCATCAAGATAATTAAGTGTTTTAAAGTTGGGGGCTATTTTTTGCATAAAAGCAGGAATAGCCTCAGCATCAGTAGCTGAAGTTAACCAACAGTGAGTTGCCTTGGTGAAATACTTCAGCAAAGATTCCATTTCTTCTTGAAAACCAAGTTCTAAGCACTTATCAAATTCATCTATCACAAGTGACTTTACGGCATAAGGACTTAGGTTTTCTTTTCCTAAATGATCGAGCAGACGACCTGGTGTGGCAAAAACTATTTGTGGTTTAAGTTCGCGCATAATGCGGTGTTCATCCATTGCAGGACGTCCACCATAAAGTGCCATTGAACGCAGACCTGTTTTCATGCGTTTAAGCACATCTTCACTTTGTTGTGCCAACTCACGTGTGGGCAATACCACGGCTGCTTGCAAGGCATCGTTTGTAGGATTGACCAACGAGACCAAGGGCAAAAGGTAGGCAAGTGTTTTACCCGAACCTGTAGGAGAAAGCAATACTACCCCACCTTGTTGTGTGGCAACTTTACCCATCTTCTCTTGCATCGGAATGAGTTGTTCAATTCCTAAGTTTGTCAACAATATTTTTGTATCGAGCATATTTTCTGTTTTGAATGAAAACTATATTACCTCAGAGTGAGCGCGTATTTTTTAAACCACTTTGCAAAGTTAGGTAAATAAATTTTGACGACAAACTTTCAGTAGCTTACAAATTGAGCACTAAACCTTCGGTTGCTAATAATGTATTGGGGAAAATGGCTTTAGCCTCATCAAGTAACACTTGTTCATCGTCATAACGCGATGAAAAATGTCCTATCACAAGTTGTCCCACTTTGGCTTGTTTTGCCATTTGTGCAGCTTGAGCCGCCGTAGAATGCAAGGTTTCAACTGCACGAGGGGCATTGTCCTTACCAAATGTAGCTTCATGATAAAGCACATCTACACCACGCAACAGGGGTATGTTCTGTGGTTGGTAGCAAGTGTCTGAACAATAGGCATAGCTGCGCCCACGCTCGGCAGGAAACACTAATTGGTCGTTAGCAAAAACTTTGCCATCGGGGGTAGTCCAATCGGCACCTTCTTTAATTGACTGAATGGCATAATAAGGAATCTCCAAATAATCTATCATGTCGCGACGTATGTGTGGAAGGGGGGCTTTTTCTTTAAACAAGAAACCACAACAAGGCACACGGTGCTTAAGTGGAATGGTAAACACTTGCACTGAACGATCGTCATAGATGAGTTGCGAGACGTTGTCTGTGGGCAAGGCATGAAACACGACTTCATAAGTTATGCCTTTACAGAAAAAGTCGAGCCAGGGCTTCATGAGTGTTTCTAATTCAGCATGTGCATATATGTGCATAGGATAGGTGCGCCCTGCCAATGACAAGGTGGAAAGCAAGCCTATCAACCCAAAGATATGGTCGCCATGTAAATGGGATATGAAGATGTGCGACAATCGTGAAAACTTTTGACGTGAACGACGAAATTGCACTTGTGCACCTTCGCCACAATCTATCATAAACAACTTCTCGCGCAAATTAATTATTTGCGAAGATGGCCAGTGTTTTAGGGTTGGTAAAGCACTTCCGCAGCCCAAAATATGTACGTCGAACTTTTCCATGTGGCAAATTTACTGAATTCGGCAGAAAAAGTGTAATTTTGCATAAAGAATTTAGCAAAGCGGACACTAACTTGCCGAAAAACGCAGGGTGAAAAGGCTTTGCATTGACAAAACGATAAAAAATACACATTATGTCTGAAATAACTGAAGCTGCATTTACAAACCATTCACGCCAAGAACAACTCAAAGCTTTTGAGCGTTTGTTGGATGTTCTCGACGAATTGCGCGAAAAATGTCCGTGGGACCGTAAACAAACCAACGAGAGTTTACGCCCTAACACCATTGAGGAGACATACGAACTGTGTGATGCCTTGATGAAAAACGACAACAAAAACATCTGTAAGGAGTTGGGCGATGTGTTGTTACACGTATGCTTTTACGCCAAAATTGGTGCTGAAAAACAGGCTTTCGACATTGCGGATGTATGTAATCAACTTTGCGATAAATTGATTTTCAGACATCCACACGTTTTCCCACCTAAGGGTCAAGATGACAGCCATATTGAAACTGCCCAACAGGTGAGCGAACAGTGGGAATTGCTGAAACAAAAAGAAAAAGATGGCAATAAGACTGTGTTGTCTGGGGTGCCAGAAGCATTGCCTTCGCTGATTAAAGCCTACCGCATTCAAGACAAGGCACGTAACGTGGGTTTCGACTGGGAAGAACGCTCACAGGTGTGGGACAAGGTAAAAGAAGAAATCAGTGAATTTGAGGCTGAAGTAGAACACATGGATAAAGACAAGGCTGAAGCCGAATTTGGTGACGTGATGTTTAGTCTTATCAATGCGGCACGCCTTTATAAAATTAATCCTGACAACGCTCTTGAACGCACTAACCATAAGTTTATTAAGCGTTTTAATTATCTGGAACAACATACCCTTAAACAAGGTCGACAACTCACAGACATGACGCTCGAAGAAATGGACAAACTGTGGGAAGAGGCTAAGAAACTCTAATATTCTTAGAAACAAGAATATCTAAACTTTTAGGAAATATATTCTTAAAACACAGATAGCTGTTTTTTTGAAAAATATAAATGCAACGCACCAACGAAACCTACGTGCTATTTCGCACACCACATAGCAAACACTTTACCACTATACGACAAAAAAATGCGCCACGCACCTTTTTGTCGTTGAACGACGTACCTTTAACCGGAGGCTACGTCATTGTGCCATTTACAGCTACGACCTCCTTCCCCATTGTTTTTATTGAACCCGATAGCATTGAAACAAATGAGCTTGTTTTGCCCAAACTCAATGCGCCTTTCTCTACTGTAACAACCCATCATGAAGAGGCTGAAAAAGAAGCATACAGTCAGGCATTCAGCATCATAAAGTCTTTGTTAAACGAGGCTCAACCCAAGGTAGAAAAGGTGGTTCTTTCGCGCAGACTGCATTGCACAAGTCTCAACCTCACACAGGCGCACGAACTCTTTGCAAAAGCTTGTTTGTATCGTCCATCAAGCTATGTAGCCTTGTGGCATACCCCACAAACAGGCAGTTGGTTAATTGCTACCCCTGAGCCTTTGTTAGAATATGCGCACCATCAATGGAATACCGTAGCCTTGGCTGGTACCCTACCCTTTGTTGAAGGCATAGAACCACAATGGAACGAAAAAAACCGCGAGGAACAAGCCATTGTTGCAAGGTTTATAGAAGAGCAAATGCAAGGCGTGGCAACCAATGTGCAAAAGTCTGAAACCTTCACACTGCAAACAGGTAATTTGCAACACCTCTGCACACACTTTAATTTCGACCTTGCTGCAAACAACGATGTGCGCACTTTGCTCAAAAAGCTTCATCCCACACCTGCCGTATGTGGCTTGCCTCGTGAAGCAGCATTACAAACCATTCTGCACACCGAAGCTACCACACGACAATATTATGCCGGATTTAGTGGTCCCTTGTTTTTAGAAGGATGCACCAATCTTTATGTATCACTCAGATGTATGAGTTTCAACTCTCAAGAAGCCACTCTTTATGCAGGTGGAGGCATTATGCCACAAAGCACCAAACAGGAGGAGTGGGAAGAAACACAGCGTAAACTCATCACCATGAAACAACTGCTTTAACGATTATGTATTGCAACACTCATCAAGTAAACCAACTCACTTCATTGCTCAAAGCACACCACATTGAGCATGTTGTGGTGTGCCCTGGCTCGCGCAATGCAACCATCGTACATAATCTGCATACTGCTGGCTCTGAATGCTTTAAATTACATCCTGTGACCGACGAACGCAGTGCTGCTTTTGTGGCATTAGGCATGACTCTTGCCACACAACAAGCTGTAGCTGTTTGCGTCACATCGGGGTCGGCGCTATTAGGGTGCATCCCTGCTGTGGCAGAAGCCTATTATCGTCACCTGCCCTTATTGGTTATTTCGGCTGATCGACCACAATACATCATTGGACAACTCGACGGACAGACTCTCCCACAAAATGGTGCCTTGGCTCCCTACTGCACCACATTCAACATTACAGAGCCGCATAACGACAACGAGGTGTGGTGCAATAACCGAAAGATTAACGAAGCATTGCTTGCATTGCAACTTTACGAAGGACAACCTGTACATATTAACGTGGAGATTGAAGAACCTATGTTTAACTTCTCTACGCCACAACTGCCCGAAGAACGTGTCGTGCAATGTTTTGCATCAAACAATAATGCAGCACCTCTACCCCACTGTGTGCTGCAAACCATTGCGCAAGCTAAACTCCCTGCCCTTGTCATGGGGCAATACGAGCGTGGCGATATTCGCAAAGAAATTGAAGACATTCGTGCAAACCAACAGATGTTGGTTCTTTCTGAAATTATCTCTGACGTTTCTGACAATCATTTAATAGAGGCTTTCGACAACGAAGAACTCACACACAATGTACAACCCGATGTAATTGTACATATTGGTGGAAACTTTGTACATAAAAAGTTCAAAAAACGTTTGCGTAATAGTCACTGCACCGTGATACGTGTAGGAAACGACGCACAACTCCCCGACACTTTCTATCATACCTCTTATTGGTTGCAACAGTCTGCACAACCTGTGCTTGCACAACTTGCACAAACACTTCAGCACAACCATAGCGAGGTGGCTAAAGCCAATAAAGTGCTGAACCAAACTTGGAAACAAATGCAACAAGACTTGCTGCAAGATGTTCAAAAGGAAGAAGGACTTTCCATGTACAGCACTTTAAATGCCTTGCAGCAACACCTCGCCTTGCACCCCGAACTTTCAGTTTCACTGCATTTAGCGAATAGTTCTGCCGTGCGTGTTGCAGGCAAGGTTTTTCAAGCAGGCACTTTCCCTATTTACTGCAATCGAGGCACCAATGGCATT
Organism: uncultured Prevotella sp.; assembly: GCA_900543155.1. Classification (GTDB taxonomy): domain Bacteria; phylum Bacteroidota; class Bacteroidia; order Bacteroidales; family Bacteroidaceae; genus Alloprevotella. Next base: position 470 of record UQQN01000110.1, on the reverse strand, counting down.
GAGGGGTCACTTTCTACAGCCGTAGGATATGCCTTAACTTTATGGGGACTTACCATTGTGATAATTGGCGATTTAAGTTTCTTCTACGATGTGAATGCTTTGTGGAATACGCAATTACCCAACAATCTGCGCATTATGCTCTTAAATAATGGTCGTGGCTCTATCTTCGACCACCTACCGGGTTTATCACAATCGCCCGCACAATCTCACTATATTGCTGCAGGAAACCAACATTACACGGCCGAAGGCATTGCCCAAGCATTTAAACTCAACTACCATAGCGTTTCCATGCCCAATCAACTTAACACCTCCATTGCACAATGGCTCGAAGAAAGTGATCGCGCTTGTTTGCTCGAAGTAGAACTACCTCATTAAAACAGAAACCCCAATAGGTAGGGTGTTCAAAATCCATAATTTTTTCTGCATGGTTTTGATAAAAAAATGATATCGTAAATAGTTGATATTCAACA
>UQQN01000109.1 GCA_900543155.1 uncultured Prevotella sp. | reverse complement strand
ATTTAACCATGCTACTTATCGACATCAAAATTCTACAAAACCATGCAGAAAAAATCATGGATTTTGAACACCCTACCTAATGGGGTAATCCTTTTAGAAGGTCCTCTATTACTATGCAAACACACATATTTTCCCAAAAAATATTTTTCCCAATAACAACAAGAAAAGAAAGTATTAATGAATAAATTAATGGGCATTAATGACAATTAATGTTCCGCAAACAAGCAGCGTAGCTGCAACAATAAATTCCCGCTCCGCGAGTTAGATTTGAACATTAATGTCCATTAATTCCCATTAATTATTCCATTAATTGTCCCATTAATTTTTTCATTAATTTTCTCATTCATACTTTTCTTGCGCACAAGATTTTCATGTTCTTGTTTTTTTACTTAAATTTGCAGCATAATTGCAAGCAATAGGGCGAACGCCCCGTTGCACATACATAAAAAAAGTTTCACTAAAGAACCATCAAAACCCTACCACAATATGATTTTGTTTTTTACAACTCCGCAGAAGAGCGTGATTGCCACTCAGGTAGATCACGAACTCTCTCATAACGAAGTGGAAGAACTGTGCTGGCTTTATGGCGGCGCTAAACTGAACGAGGCAAACGAGCTGAAAGGCTGGTTTGTAGGCCCGCGCCGTGAAATGATTACTCCTTGGAGCACCAATGCCGTAGAGATTACTCAGAACATGAATCTCCGCGGCATTGCGCGTATTGAGGAATACTTCCCCGTGAAGAACGAGGACGCTGACCACGACCCTATGTTGCAGCGTATGTATAACGGCCTCAACCAAGATATCTTCACCGTAAACATTGAGCCTGCGCCCATTGAGTACATCTCAGACCTCGAAACCTATAACGAGCAAGAAGGCCTTGCCCTCTCGCCCGCAGAAATTGAGTATCTGCACGGTGTAGAAAAACAACTTGGTCGTCAACTCACTGACTCTGAGGTGTTTGGCTTTGCACAGATTAACTCTGAACACTGCCGTCATAAAATCTTTGGCGGTTCGTTTATTATCGATGGTAAAGAAATGCCTTCGTCGCTCTTTGCCATGATTAAGAAAACCACACAGGAGAATCCGCACAAAATCATCTCTGCTTATAAAGATAACGTAGCCTTTGCACAAGGTCCCGTAGTAGAGCAATTTGCACCTGCCGATCATTCTACAAGCGACTGGTTCCGCGTAAAGGACATTGAGAGCGTTATCTCTATTAAGGCTGAAACACACAACTTCCCCACTACCGTAGAGCCTTTTAATGGGGCTTCAACAGGTACGGGTGGCGAAATTCGCGACCGTATGGGTGGTGGCGTAGGTTCATGGCCTATTGCAGGTACTGCCGTTTACATGACTGCCTATCCGCGTTTGGATGGTGGACGTGAATGGGAAGAAATTCTCCCCGTGCGCAAATGGCTCTATCAAACTCCCGAACAAATCTTGATTAAGGCATCGAATGGTGCCTCAGACTTTGGTAACAAATTCGGTCAACCCCTTATCGCAGGTTCTGTGCTCACCTTCGAACACCAAGAGAATGGCGAAAAGTATGGTTACGACAAGGTAATTATGCTTGCTGGTGGTGTGGGCTATGGCACCAAACGCGACTGCCTGAAGGGTACCCCCGAAAAGGGCAACAAGGTTGTAGTGGTAGGTGGCGACAACTACCGCATTGGTTTGGGTGGTGGCTCGGTAAGCTCGGTAGACACTGGTCGTTACAGCAGTGGCATTGAGTTGAATGCTGTGCAGCGTGCCAACCCCGAAATGCAGAAACGTGCGAATAACTTGGTACGTGCCCTCTGCGAAGAAGATGTAAACCCCGTTGTGTCTATCCACGACCACGGTTCAGCAGGTCACGTGAACTGCTTGAGCGAGTTGGTAGAAGAATGTGGTGGACAAATCGATATGACCAAACTCCCCATTGGCGACCCCACGCTTTCGGCTAAAGAAATTATTGCCAACGAGAGCCAGGAACGTATGGGCTTGCTCATTCAAGAAGAACACATTGACCATGTACGTCAGATTGCTGAACGCGAACGTGCGCCGATGTATGTGGTGGGCGAAACCACTGGCGATGCACACTTCTCGTTTGTGCAGGGCGATGGCAAACGTCCCTTCGACCTTGATGTGGCACAAATGTTTGGTCACTCTCCTAAGACAGTCATGGTAGACGAAACCGTAGAACGCAAATACAAGGACGTTACTTACGAAACTTCGCACCTCGACGAATATATCAACCGCGTGCTTCAGCTTGAAGCCGTAGCTTGTAAGGATTGGTTGACCAACAAGGTAGACCGTTCGGTAACAGGTAAGGTGGCACACCAACAAACACAGGGCGAATTGCAGTTGCCTCTTTCAGACTGTGGTGTGGTAGCCCTCGACTATCGTGGCAAAAAGGGTATTGCTACTGCCCTTGGTCATGCGCCTCAGGCAGGCTTGGCTAATCCTGCTGCAGGTTCAGTACTTTCAGTAGCAGAATCGCTTACCAACATCGTATGGGCTCCTTTGGCTGAAGGTCTCGACAGCGTGTCGCTCTCAGCGAACTGGATGTGGCCCTGCCGTAGTCAAAAGGGTGAAGACGCACGTCTGTATCAGGGCGTAGAGGCTTTGAGCGACTTCTGCTGTGCACTCGAAATTAATGTGCCTACGGGTAAGGACTCATTGTCACTTTCGCAACAATATCCTAACGGCGAAAAAATTATTTCTCCGGGTACTGTCATCGTCAGTGCAGGTGGCGAAGTAAGCGACATCCGCAAGGTGGTTTCGCCCGTAATGGTGAATGATAAGAAGAGCACTTTCTACCACATCGACTTCTCGTTCGACGAACTCCGTTTAGGTGGTTCTGCCTTTGCACAAAGCCAAGGTTATGTAGGTAGCGATGTGCCTACAGTGAAGAATCCCGACTACTTCCGCGATGCTTTCAACGCTGTGCAGACTTTAATTAACAAGGGTCTCATCTTGGCTGGTCACGACATCTCAGCTGGTGGTCTTATCACTACCTTGCTCGAAATGACTTTCGCCAACACAGAAGGTGGTATCGATGTATGCCTCGACAAGTTCAAGACTGACGACCTTGTGCGTGTACTCTTTGCCGAAAATCCCGGTGTGGTTGTACAGATTGCAGATGCCGACAAGAAGGAATTTAAGAAGATTCTCGACGAGGTGGGCGTAGGTTATGTGAAGATTGGTACTCCTGCCGAAGAACGCCAGATTATGGTAACACTTGGCGAGGCTACTTATCAGTTTGGCATCGACTACTTGCGCGACATTTGGTATGAAACTTCTTACCTCCTCGACACCAAGCAGAGCCACAATGGTTGTGCAAAACAGCGCTACGAAAACTACAAGCAGCAACCCCTTGAATATCACATTCACCCTGAGTTCACAGGCAAGTTCAAGCAGTTTGGTCTTGACCCCAACCGTCGTGAGCCTTCAGGCATCAAGGCTGCCATTATCCGTGAAAAGGGTACCAATGGCGAACGCGAAATGGCTTATGCCCTCTATCTCGCAGGCTTCGATGTGAAGGACGTGATGATGACAGACCTTATCAGTGGTCGCGAAACACTCGACGAGGTGAACATGATTGTGTTCTGCGGTGGTTTCTCTAACTCCGACGTTCTTGGCTCGGCTAAGGGTTGGGCTGGTGCCTTCCTTTACAATCCTAAGGCAAAAGAGGCGCTCGACCGTTTCTATGCTCGCGAGGATACTCTCTCTCTCGGTGTATGTAATGGTTGCCAGTTGATGGTTGAGTTGAACCTTATCAACCCCGACCACAAGAAGCGTGCACACATGCTTCACAACGACTCGCACAAGTTTGAAAGTGCTTTCTTGGGTGTTACCGTTCCTACAAACCGCAGTGTGATGTTTGGTTCGCTCTCGGGTGACAAATTGGGCATTTGGGTGGCTCACGGTGAAGGTAAGTTCGACTTGCCTTATCCTGAAGACGACTACAACGTGGTGCTTAAATACTCTTATGACGCATATCCTGGTAACCCCAATGGTTCAAGCTATAGCGTAGCAGGTATTGCAAGTGCCGATGGTCGTCACTTGGCTATGATGCCTCACTTGGAGCGTGCTTTCTTCCCTTGGCAAACTGCTTATTATCCTGCCGATCGTTTGGCAGACGATATCACGCCGTGGATGGAGGCTTTCGTCAATGCACGTAAGTGGGTTGAAGCTCACACTAAATAAGCTGTACGCATAAAAAGGATTCGATTTTTAAAATCAAAAATCTGTATTCCCTAAAAATACCAAACTCCCGCTCGCCATAATGGTGAACGGGAGTTTTTTTCAATAACAACAAGGATGAAAAGTATTAATGAAAAATTAATGAACAAATTAATGGGCATTAATGGCGATTAATGTTCCCGCAAAGCAGCGTAGTTGCAAACAATAAGATCTCGCTCCGCGAGTTTGGTTTTGAACATGAATGTCCATTAATTCCCATTAATTATTCCATTAATTTTTTCATTAATTATTCCACTAATGTCCATTGATTTTTTCGTTAATACTTGTCGTTTGCGCAACAAAGAATTGCAAAAAACTTTCATGGGTCACGCTTTTTTTCTTACTTTGCACTCAAAATAAAGAAAATAAAAAAAATGGCTATACAAAACGAAGAATTGGCTGAACAGCTACGCTATATCAAACGTTCATTGCGCGGCGTGATGAATGGACCCGTAAGTGCCTCTATGCGCGACAAAGGACTGAATTATAAAGTGATATTCGGTGTGGAATTGCCACGCTTGCAAGAAATGGCACACGACCTTCCACACACCTATGCCTTAGCAGCTGCCTTGTGGAAAGAAAATATTCGCGAATGCCGTTTGTTGGCTGGTATGTTGATGCCCCCCACTGAGATGGACGCTGAATTGGCTGAAGTGTGGGTAGAACAAATGCAGTTCGTAGAAGAGGCTGAATGCACCGTGATGCACCTGTTTAGCAAACAACCTTGGGCATCGACCAAAGCCTTTGAATGGATTGCAGCAGAGGGCGAGATGTTCCAACTCTGTGGCTATTTGTTGCTCTCGCGCCTCTTTATGCAAGGTTTTGTGCCCAATGAGCGCGATGCTGCAGAATTTTTAGACCAAGCTGCCACTGTATTGCCTCACGCAAATACCAAGGTGGCACGTGCTGCCAGCAAAAGCGTTATAAAATTTATGGATTTGGGCGAAGCACAAGAGGCTAACGCCGAACGAATGCTTCAGTCTATTGGATAAAAAGAGTGCCTCATACACATTGGCACATGACATTGCGCAAAAAAGAGCATAAAATGCTTTTTCACTCCATCAAAATAACTTAACTTTGCTTGCGAAAGGTCTGTGCCCATGCTTTTGCGCACATTGCGTGAGGCTTTAGTGGATAAATAAACAGAAAATCAGACCCTTAACACACAGAAATCATCTTCTCAAAACAGATATGGCAAAAGGTAAAGTGGATGCCTTGTTGGGCATCGTATTCGGAGACGAAGGCAAAGGTAAAGTAGTTGACTATTTTACACCGCGTTACGACGTTGTAGCACGTTTTGCTGGCGGATGTAACGCCGGTCACACCATTATTTTTGATGGTAAGAAGTTTGTGCTCCGTTCTATTCCTTCAGGTATTTTCGACGAAAGCAAAATCAACATTATTGGTAATGGTTGTGTCATTGCTCCCGACCTCTTTATGGCTGAGGCAAAAGAACTCGAGGCTGCAGGCTACGAGTTGACCAACCGCTTGCATATTAGCCGTCGTGCTCACCTTATCCTTCCGACTCACCGCGCGCTCGACCGTGCGTATGAGGCTGCAAAGGGTAAGAACAAGGTGGGTACTACTGGCAAGGGCATTGGTCCTACTTATAGCGACAAGGCTGCCCGTGTAGGTTTGCGCGTAGGCGACATTCTGCATAACTTCGACGAGAAGTATGCAGCGCTCAAAGCTCGCCACGAACAAATTTTGCGTGACCTTCACTACACCGACTACGATTTGACCGAAGAAGAAACTCGCTGGTTGGAGGGTGTAGAATATATGCGTAAGTTCAACCTTACTGACACTGAATACGAAATTAACCACGCATTGGCTGAAGGCAAAAACGTATTGGCTGAAGGTGCACAAGGTTCGTTGCTCGACATCGACCATGGCACATATCCCTATGTTTCGTCTTCTTCAACTACAAGTGGCGGTGTATGCACAGGTTTGGGCGTTGCGCCTAACGCAATTGGCCATGTATTTGGTATTTTCAAGGCTTATAGCACCCGTGTAGGTGGGGGTCCTTTCCCCGTAGAACTCTTCGACGAAACAGGCGACACCATCCGCCACATTGGTAACGAATATGGTGCTGTGACTGGTCGTAACCGTCGTTGTGGTTGGTTAGACCTCGTAGCATTGAAGTATGCCATTATGATCAATGGTGTGACCGACCTCGTGATGATGAAGGGCGACGTGCTCGATGGCTTCGACACCATTAAGGTATGTACTGCTTACACGAAGGACGGTGAAACTATTACCGAAATGCCTTACGACACCGAAGGATGGCAACCTGTATACGAGGAACTCCCTGGTTGGAAGGCTGACCTTACGAGTGTACGTGCTGAAAAGGATTTCCCCCAAGCATTTGCCGATTATATTGCTTACATCGAAAAGGCTACCGACACACCCATTAAGATTGTTTCGGTGGGTCCTGATCGTGAGGCTACTATCATCCGATAAAGTATTTGCTCTTCGCAATACATTCTCATTCTCCCCCTTCTGTTGTGTTTTAGCAAATACAACCGAAGGGGGTTTTCTTTTTTTGGAAAAAGGATTCTCTTAGGAACGGAATTGAAATTCAAAAAAATATGGAAAACCACGAAAAAAATAGGCAACACGCCCACACAGATATTGACAATGACGCGCTTTTTGCCTTGCGCGACATTCGCCCCACCTCTGTACGTGTATTGGTGCTCAATGAACTTGAGCGTGCCGAGTGTGCCCTTTCGCTCAGCGACCTTGAGGGACGTTTGGCAACGGTAGATAAGTCGAGCATATTTCGCACACTCAACTTGTTCCTGTCGCACCACATGGTGCATTGCATAGAGGATGGCACGGGCATGACCAAATATGCACTTTGCGAACCCGACTGTCATTGTGGCGAAAAACATGAGGGTGCTTCGCTCACCGACTTACACACGCACTTTCGCTGCGAACGATGTGGTCGCACCTTTTGTTTGCGTGGTCTCCCCGTACCCAGTGTTCCCCTACCCCCAGGATTTAAGTTGACCTCTGCCAATTATGTGCTTGTAGGCCTTTGTCCTGAATGCTCCCACATTCTTTAAGGTAGACTTTTAAAATCAGAATTTTTTGAACCACCCTAAAATACATTCTAATTTTTAAATCGTTAAAATCAAGGGATATGCTTTGATTTTGAAAAATCAAGGTATATCATTTGATTTGGCGAAAGAAACGTATTATCTTTGCATCTGTAACCATCAATTTATAAACGTGAGTTCGGGATAATATTTCCATAAACAATGAACCAAATGCGTTTCCAACCTCCAAAGGGTGACCATAAAATTTCATGCGCCAACCTCACCCCGTTAGGTAGGGTGTTCAAAATCCATGATTTTTTTCTGCA
>UQQN01000108.1 GCA_900543155.1 uncultured Prevotella sp. | reverse complement strand
CCCAGGGTGTCGCTTCGCTTGCCCTGGGCTAGGCGCTTTTGGGCTTTCAGCCCGTCGTGCATTATCGGCTGCGTCTCAGCAATTCAAGCAAGCTTGATTGCATTCGGTTTGCACGATAATTCAGCCCGCACTTGCTAAATCCGAAACTTGAAAAACTTAAAATAAAACTTTAAAAAGGGCTTATAGAGTGCCACTTCGCCCTCTATAAGCCCTTTTTATTTTTCATGAATCATGCTAAAGTATTACAATCACGATATCGTATTTCAAGAATACCCCGACGAGGTGACCTTAGCCATCAACCTCACCCTTTGTCCGAATCGCTGCATAGGTTGTCATAGTGCTTATTTACGCGAGGATATAGGTGAGGAACTTACCCCAGAGCGTATAACGGCGTTAATCGATGCCAACGAGGGCATTACCTGTGTAGGCATACAAGGTGGCGACAACGACCCTGAGGCTGTGTTAGCCCTTTGTCGTTACGTGCAGGCACATTACCAAGGTCGTATACGTACGGGTTGGTATTCGGGTCGTACATGGCAGCCTACCCCCGTCCAACTCCAACAATCCCTGAATTACCTCAAATTAGGCCCCTACATCGCTAAATTAGGTCCGCTCTCATCTCCCACCACCAACCAGCGTTTCTATGCTGTAAACGCCTCTGATGGCACTTTAAAGGATATGACAGAAAGATTCTTGAAGAAAAAGGTAGGTTTCTAAAAAAGCACCTTATGCAATCTTGACGACTGCATAAGGTGCTTAATTTTTTTATAGAACCGAATTCAACGGTTTAGTCTTCGTTCCAAGCGCTTGTGCCCCAGTCTTGCTGGTTGCTTCGGAATGAACCTTCGAATTCGTCGTTACCCGGAGTAATTTCCAAGTTATCGCCACCAGTACTATTAAGATCAGATGTACCTAAGAGGATGTTTCCCATTGAAAATTGTACGCTTGCTGATGCAGGGCGGATATATGTCTTCTTCATTGTGTTTATTTTTTGCTTTAGAGATGTTTTTGTGTTACTTTACAATCACCTTTTTGCCACCCATTACATAGATGCCAGCAGGCAGACCAGCAGTGCCATTGTTGCTAACCTTTACACCTTGGAGGTTGTAAACGGCAGTGTTTTCAACAACCACACCCGTGTTTACATCGAGAATACCTGTAGTGTTTCCACCGTCCATGCGAATCAACATGCCATTAGCATTGTTTGTTGTAGTAAAGTATGCACAACCTGCGGGGAGAGTAGCAGTAGTACCACCAATGCGAAGCTTCTGTACACCATTGAAATCTGCAACGCCATACTTACCACTCATGTTCATACCTGCTGTGTAGTTACCTGAGAAGGTGTATGAACCATGAGTTACAGGTGTGGGGGTATATGAGTTAACAGTAGTTGCAAAGTATATGGGTTTATCGGTCGTACCCTTAACTGTTTCTGCGGGGAAGAATACCAAATAGGGATTATTTGCCTTCAAAACACCGTCGCTAATAGCTGCAAAGTTCAAGCCATTGTTATCAGCGCTTACAAATTCTTGTACCTTAACATCAGTTCCCAAATCTGCCACATTATAGTCAAAAGGCATGCAGTAAGTGTTCCAACCAGCCTTGAAAGTGCGAGCCATAACCACGTTAGTGATACCTGTTGAATTGGCTGTTTCGAGTGACTGTGCAGGATTGATGATAAGCTGAGGACCATAGGTTACAGTAACAACACCCATTATTTCACCTAAGTTAATTGTGATAGTTGCAGTCATAACATCATTTTTGTTAACATTTGATGTTACTGAAACAGGTACTATTGTATTATTCAATCCTTTGATGCACACAGGGTCAGGTTCATTATTGGCATAAGTAATGGTACCATCCGAATTCTGGGTTTTTGTAAGATTTTTTACATAAATCATACCCATGTTTTGTCCATTAAAAACGAAGTTTTCAAGAACAAATCCATATTTTTCTTCTGTCTGGTGTGAAAGTAAGTGGATAGTGTTTGTACTGATGGGAGTGTTGTAGCCGTTAAATTCTACTAACAAACTATTTGTATAAGCCTTTTGGTTATAGGAATTCTTAAACTGTATTTCGTAAGTTTTTGTAGACTCGTCGCCTGCAGTAACAACAATTGTGTATACAGCTGTTAAGGGGTTGTACTCTTCGTATGTGGTAGCACCTTTACCTGCAGCAATAGCTTCTACGCAACCTTCAGTATATTCAGTGTCGGTTGCTGATATTTTTACAGTTGTTTCATTGTCTGCAGATACATCACCGACAAAGTCTTTAGGCGTTACTCCGTTAATTTTTAGCGAAGACAGATGCTTATAGTAAACTAATGTAACATCGTCAATAATTAATGCATTTGCAGCCTCAGTTACAGTAGTAGTAAAGTAGTCGTTTGAACAGAATATCAGATTCAACTTTTCAGGTTCTTCTTCATTCTTATAGTTGAATTCTATTGTTTTTTTTGTCCAAGATGTTGCAGCTGCATCTATATATTCTTCATATGATGCTACTAATGTACCTTTAGATTTTAGTTTTTTATCTCCATAGGTCGTTTCTTTACCAAGAATGTTACGATCTCTGTCTGTCATTGTTACCTTAGTGGGGGAAGCCCCGAAGAAATCCGTAGCTATATTGTCGGAAGGTACATTGGTTTGTCTATATGTGCCGTTCCACAAATACCCAATAAAAGAAGCTTTACCTTCCTTATCTTTATTCCATTTGTAGTAAAATGAAACAGCGTCAGGTTTATAAGTAAAATCAATACCGCCAAAGGTACCACCATCTTTTTTACCTGTTCCTACAGAGGTATTCCAAGGCGTTCCTAAAGTCAAATAACCTGGTGCCCAAGAAGTTATTCCTAAAGCACCTGCCTCAACATTTTGAATCATTACGGCTTTTCCTGTGTTTTCTCTACCTGTAGTTTCAGTTACGAGTTTATCACTTTTTCCTTGTCCACCTACTCCGTAAATATTGGCAGCATTCCATCCTTTGGGTTGTGTACCAACTTGCGTTTTAACTTTTTGACCTCCTACCCATGGATTACACTTAACCCAATTAGAGTCAAATGTTTCGTTGTCCAAATGTTGAGCATTTGCAGCAACCGTAGCTGCAAGCATAATGAATGATAAAATTTTTTTCATATTGTTTGTGTTAAAGGCAAAGCCGCGAGAGAATGTTCTCAAGACGGCTTTGCGATTTTGTTTTTAGTGTTGTTGCTTATTTTACGATTTTTTTGCCACCTACGATGTTTACACCCTTAACGAGGGTATTCGCACGACGGCCATCGATAGTGTAGATAGTTTTTGAAACTGCAGAAACGTTAGTCTTCACATCGTTGATGCCTGTTTCTGTAGGAGCAAACTGGATGGTGTAAGTAGTTACAGCTTCGGGGTTGAAGCGAATGTCTTGCGCTTTTACAGTAAGTGTAAGTACGTTAGTCTCTTTGTTGAAAGAACTTGATACAGTAGCACCTTCACCAACCTTTACAAAGCTAAGTTTCTTGGCATCGTAACCCTCAGTAAGAGTTGCGGTGTTGTCTTCAGAGAAGGCAACAGGTTTGCCATTGAAGGTAACGTCCTTTAAACTGTGATAGTAGAGCAACTTAACGTTGTCTACACTCAAAGAGTTTCCTGCACCCACCTTGCTGCGCTTGCCAAAGTAATCGCTTGCAGAGAAGATGATGTTCAATGAGTCGGGCAAAACGTCAGTACCTGCAAATTCACCATAGTTTAAATCTACAACCATTGTTGCGAGAGAATTTGTTTGGTCGCCTTCGATGCTCTTTACAACCGAAGCCACGCAAGCAGCTTCTTCGCTCTTTGTAACGTTGCCACCTGTTGTAGTTTCAAGACCTAAGATGTTACGGTCGCGGTTGTACATAGTAACCTTGCTCGGATTGCTAAATTTAGTTTCGCCAGGCACATTCGCTTGTGCATACTGACCCTTCCATAAGTAAGCAACAACAGTGGCAGGTTCATTTGCATTGATAGTAGAAGCCTTGTAAGTTTCTTCGCCTTCGTTAGCAGTGGCATCGCCAGTAGCCTTGCCGTGACTGCGCATGTAGTCAAATTGAATGGCATCGGGTTTGCCTTTGAAAGCAATACCACCAAAAGCACCACCATCAGCAGTCTTTTCAAGATTCATAACATCGGCAGTAGCCCAAGTAGTGCCCAAGCTCATGTAGCCTGGAACAATCTGAGTATCCATGAAGGGGTTCGGACGGTTGGTGAGTTTAACTGCAAAGTCAGCAACTTCAGCCTCCTCATCGTTCACCTGAATATTTTCACCCACTAAGGTAGCACCAATTCCATTCATACCCGTAACGTTTGCAATGCACCAAGGAGTGGGAGTTACGAATTCATAGAGTTGCCACTTTGACTGGTCCCAATAGTCGTCATTATTTTCCAACTCACTCCAATCAAAGATACCATGTGTGCTGTCCCAAGGACGGCTTTGCTGCCAAATGCTAGTCTCATTGAAGTTGCCGTTTTCAATCGCAAAATGGTTAGTCACAGAGCCCTTGAAGAGTACATAAATAGGCATGCTGCTATCTTCAGACCTAATCCACTGCACTGGGATGTAAGCAATAATGCTATCGCCCTTGATGTAACTACGCTTCTCATCGAGACGTGCGTCGGCTATGATACCCGCAGTAGTAAAGTTGAAGCGAACGTTGGGATTTTCGCCAAAAGTGTAAGTGCCTTTAGCCTCGTTGAGAGCGATGTTGGGCAAAAAGATGTCACCCAACTGCATACCCGCAAAGGAGAAGTTAGGCAGCGAAAAGTCTACCTTACCTTCAGTCTCTGAAGCATTCACAAAAACTTTAGCCGGTACTCGGGCGTCGTCTGTGTATTCTTCAGTCTGAAGAGCAATGTAGAGGTCACCTGTGTAGCTATTTACTACAGGTTTTACATCAGTCTGTGCAAAAGCAGTGAAGCTTGCTGCAGCAGCGATGCAAGTGAGTAATAATTTCTTCATAAAGAATTATGTTAGTTGTTTTATTTATTTGCTAAGAAAGTTGTGCTAAAACCTTTAGAACAAGTAGTTAAAGCCCAAAGTGCCATAAATGGGGTAGAGGGCAAAGGTCACACTGGGGAAGTCGGAGGGGAAAATGCCATTTAAGCCCCAGGCTACGTTAGCAGATACTGAGAGGTGTTTGTAAGCCTTGAACTCACCGCCAAACTGAATGCCCCACTGAAAGCGACGCAAGTCGTTAGAGAAGTCGTAGCTGGCACTTCCTACTTCAGCATATTGACCGGTAGGGTCGCCATTGCGGATGTAGCCATCGTAAGCCTTACCCGAGAATGTGCCGTTGATGAGATATGAGAAGTAAGGACCTGCTTGCACTTGCCAACGGTCGTTAAAAGCATAAGTGGCAAGAACGGGGAAGGTAAGATAGTTGTTGCTTACCTCAGTCTTTACGTTACCTGTCCAAGCACCATTTACCACACCCGTACCATCATCGTTAATAGCCTCCATGTGGTAGTTTTTAACAGTGGCATCGGTCTTCATGCCTTTATTTTCGAAGCGTACACCAATCATTGTGCCCCAATGCTTGCCAAACTTGCGGTGTACGGCACCTTCAAGTTGCACACAGAGCGTGGGGTTATAGCTATTGATGCCACGAATTTCGGCAGGAAGGGGCATGGGCGAAGTACCACCTAAACTCACGCCAGCACCAAGGCGCACATGCCAACCTTTAAGGGCAGCCTTAATAAGGTTTGTATCGGTTTCTTTTGCCTCCTTCACCTTTTGCGCTTGTGCAGTGAAAGTGGTAAGGAGGGCGAGGAGGAAGAGTATTTTTTTCATTGAGTGTATGCTATATTTTTACTTCTCGTTCACCAATTTAATCTCGTCAACATAGAGAGTAGAACCTACGCAACCTTTAAAGTAGGCACCTTGTCGGCTTGAGGTCATCACAATGGCAATGGCATATCCGCCATCAGCCAAACGGTCGGCGTCAAATACCTTGCCATTCATGGGTTTAAAGGGCTCCGTAAAGTGAATCCACTCTGAAGCTTCAAGGTCTGCCATCTCACCGCTAAATTCCACGGGCTTGTCGATGCGTGCCATAAGCACAATGCGGTTTGAGGTAAGCACGTCGTTACCATCGAGCGGCACAAACTTAGCACCCTGTGCCATTTCGGTTTGTGTAGCGGTTTCATAAACCACTGCATAGATATCGGCAGTATCGCGCTTCTCGGGATAGAGCTTCCAGTTACCATCGCGGAATTCAGTTCCAGCCTTATATTTGTAGTAACCTTCAAGTCGAACGGGCTTTTTCGTAACCAACTGCAAACCAAACTTTGTGGCTTTCAAGGCATTCTTTGCACTGATAGCAGCCGCACTGGCATTGAATGTGCCAATAAAGATGTTGCCTGCAGCAATAGGCATTTTGGTGCTCTTCCAACCCGTTTCGCGGGTGGTTAATTTAATAGCTTTGCCATTTACACCATTTTCAACGGCAATAGTGGGATAGTCGTTAATGGGTGCATTGCTTTTGGCAATGGCATAACCTCCATTACCTGTAGCCCAATATTTGCGTTCGGGGTTATTAGGGTCGTTGGCATCGAGTTCATACCATTCTTGATATTTACCGCGCGTATCGAGTTTAAAATTCTCAAAGCCCAAAAGCCATTCGTCGTATTCTACGGGAGGCAATTCAAAGCTAACCTTATAGTCTTTGCTCCAATTACCATCTTGCGAGTGCGTGGTGTAGGTTTGGGGCGAAGTGAAGTCGCGTGTAATACCATTTCCTTCAACCTGTATGCCGTCGACATTGGCAGTGAGCCAAGCGCCTTCGGTTAAAGTGAATTTAGGATTGAGGGCATTGCGACTGATGTCGCGGTTTGCCATGGTGAACACTATATAGTCGTTTTGAATATTGGGTTCACCTTTCAGTATGCTACGGTGTTCTTCAAGCCAATTTTGATCAACGCCTGTAATGTCGCATTCGGCATTAAGTGGCTCGTCTTGGATACACGAGTTGAGGGCGAGGAGCATGATGGCTGACTGGATGAACAGAACGATGCGTTTCATGTTTTAAGTTTATAGTTGAAAATGTATGTGTGTTTGTGTGTGGTTAAGTCGTGCTTAGGGCATAAGCTTCGCTAGGCTTAAAAGTTTTGTTTGTCTTTTAGTCTTGTTTGTTTTTGCTAAAGGCAAGGTGTTGGGGGAGATTGCTTCATGGCATTACGCAGATAGTTTTGCGGTATCATGCTGTAAGATTGCATACCATCCCCTTTCCGTGTGCAAAGTTACGAAAAATATCTTCAATGAACGAGTTTTCTTGATTTTCAAGACAAATTGTACCGGTAAAACTGGTAATTACCGTTTTTTTTGACCGTTTTACCGAGTTTTTTGGGGAACACCAGTAAAAAACTGTGTCTGATTATTTGAGTAAGATTAATATTTTACGCGCCAGCCTCACCCCTAATGGGTAGGGTGTTCAAAATCCAGAATGTTTTTCTGCATGATATTTGATAGATTTATCAAGAATTTTCACGCGCAAGCTCCCCCCTTGGGGAGGGTGTTCAAAATTCATGAATTTTTCTGCACGATTTTAGATGTTTGCAGCTTCGCTGCTTGTTTTTGTGAACATT
>UQQN01000107.1 GCA_900543155.1 uncultured Prevotella sp. | reverse complement strand
ACAAGCCCATTGGCAGAATTAAGTATGCACTAAATTAATTCCGCCAACAGGTAATGAATAATGTATAATTGCCATGCGGAGACAAGTTATTGCACTCCGCATGGCAATTATACATTATACATTATACATTATTCATTCTTCATTAAGAAAGCTGCAATACCGTCTTCCTCATTCGATAATGTTACAAAGTCGGCTTCGGCACGCACTTCGGGGGCAGCATTTGCCATGGCAACACCTTTACCAGCCAAACGAATCATTGAAAGGTCGTTATAACCATCGCCAAAGGCTATTAAGTCGGCAGACGAAAGACTCAATTTTGAGAGCAAACGCTGCAAAGATTGTGCCTTGTCAATGCCCTTAGGCACTAACTCTATAAAGAAAGGAGCAGAACGATATACATCCATTTTATCCTCAAGCATATCAGCCAACTCTATTTCGGCTTTAGCCATTAAGTCGGGCTCACCAGCAAGAAGCATTTTTGTAGGATGTGCATCAATCGCTTCAAGCACGTTATCCACACGTCGTATCTGCATTTTGTTGATACGACCTTCTTCTTTTACATACGGGTCGTCAGGTATTTCTGTGACAATCTCATCACCTGTATAGCCTAACAAAGCATAGCTGTGCTGACGCGCATAATCATGGAGTATGGGCAACACATCCTCGGGCAAATGTTTAGAATAAATTTCTTCGCCTGTGGCACAATCCACAATTTTTCCACCATTAAACGAAAGGATATATCCACCTCGTTTTTCCATTTCTAAACACGTTGCTACAGGCAGAATGCCATACGTAGGACGTCCTGAAGCTAAAACCAACACAGCTCCATTTTCTTCTGCATCTAACAATGCCTTGCGTGTGAGTGGAGTTACTTCTTTGTTATGATTGGTAAGAGTGCCATCAAGGTCGATGGCAATCATTAGAGTCTTCTTTGTCATATAATAGAAGGGGTTATTAGGTTATCGGGGTATAATTTTTGTTCGGGGATTGACAGATTCCCTATCCCCCGAAAAATTCACTTATTAACTCTTTCAACTTCCCACATTACGATGCCAGCAGTCACGCTCACATTCATACTATGCTTTGTGCCATATTGAGGTATTTCAAGTGCTTGATGACAAGCATCCACCACATCTTGGCGCACACCTTTTACCTCGTTACCCATAATTAAGGCATATTTTTTTTGAGGTTCAAAAGCAAAGTTTCCTAACTTTAAACTGCCTTCAACTTGCTCTACAGCCAACACCGTATAGCCCTCATTTTTCAATTTATCCACAGCCTGCATCGTGTCCTCAAAATACTGCCAATTCACAGAATCTTCGGCACCAAGTGCTGTTTTATGAATCTCTGCCGAGGGTGGGGTAGCAGTTATGCCACACATATACACAGCCTCTATTCTGAAAGCATCGGCAGTACGCAACACACTGCCCACATTGTGCAGCGAACGCACATTATCAAGCACCATGACGAGGGGCAATTTCTCTGATTGCTTAAAGGTTTCCACGTCTATGCGGTGCATATCTTCAACCGTAAGTTTTCTCATTTGATTTTGTTTTTTATTTCCGACTGCGAAGTTACAAAAAACCTGTGGATAAGCCCGTTGATAAATCGTGGAAAACGCGTGGAAAGCCTTGCGCATAACTTATTGCCACAATCCTCTTACTGGGCTTTTGCGTTTTCCACGAGTTCACACGGTTTTCCATACTATTTCAGTCATCTACTCCACAGAAAAATACCCTTTTCCACGGACTTTTTTTCTGCACGCCATAGTTTTCAACACCCTGTTAATTACTTTTGTTTTATACACGCACAACCATAGTATTTACTAAGGTTTAATCTCGATAACACATGTGGATAAAAATGTGAGTAACCTTGTGCATAATGGGGATAACTTCATGACCAAATTTTTAAGCCTTAAAGTATTCACACTTTCCACAACCAATATATACCACCATAGCATTCTTTTATTTTAAACAATAAAGATATAAAAAGAAAAATAGATGAATATATAGGAGGAGGAAGGGGAATGTGGAAAAATTTCAAATGAAGGGTGGGGTGTAACCCAAAACTATTGCGTAATTTTGCATGAAGGCATGGTTCGTTTTTGTCAAAGCTATTTAGAATGATTCTATGAATGGCTTTTTAATAAGTAGGTGTTCAGTACGTAGCACAAAAAACGTAGCCATGCACGTCATCACGAAATAAAAGAATAATGAACGAAACAATACGCATAAAAGGAGCGAGGGTGAACAACCTCAAAAATATCGATTTAGAAATTCTGCGCGACAAACTCATTGTCGTTACAGGTCTTTCTGGGTCGGGCAAATCGTCGTTGGCATTCGACACGCTTTATGCCGAGGGTCAACGTCGTTACGTAGAAAGTCTTTCGGCTTATGCACGTCAGTTCTTAGGTCGTATGCATAAACCCGAGTGCGATTACATAAAAGGATTACCTCCCGCTATAGCCATTGAGCAAAAGGTAACCAGCCGTAACCCGCGTTCTACGGTTGGCACAAGCACCGAGATTTATGAATACCTACGTTTGCTCTTTGCCCGTGTGGGCCACACCTTCTCGCCTGTGAGTGGTGTTGAGGTAAAGCGCCATACGGTTGAGGATGTCACACATTGCATGCTTTCTTATTCTGAGGGTACACGTTTTACCGTGCTTGCCCCCATGCGTGTGCGCCAAGGACGCAGTTTGCTGCAACAACTGCAAATAGACATGCAGCAAGGTTTATCGCGTTTAGACGTGGCTGGCGAAATGGTGCGTATTGAAGATTTTGTAGAAAAGCTTGAGCGTGGCGAAATTGTTGTAACTGATGCTCCTGTAGGCAATGACGAAGAAAATGCCACAGAAGGCTCTAAAAATGCCATTAAGGGCAATGTTGCCTCCACTATGGATAGTGCCAATTCTAAAAGCGTATGGCAAATGTCGCAAATTGCACTGCTTATCGACCGTATGGCAGTGAGCAAAGAAAAAGACACCCTTTCGCGACTTGCCGATTCTGCCGAAACTGCTTTCTTCGAGGGGGATGGAACTTGTATGTTGCGTTTTTATCCTGCAAACATTCTCCACACCTTTTCCACACGTTTTGAAGCAGACGGAATAACCTTCCGTGAGCCCGACGACAATATGTTTTCGTTCAATTCGCCTTTAGGTGCTTGCGAGCGTTGCGAGGGCTTTGGGCGTGTGATGGGCATCAGTGAACACCTTGTAGTGCCCGACACTTCAAAGAGTTTAATGGATGGGGCTGTGATGTGTTGGCGTGGCGAAAAAATGAGCGAGTGGCTTAATGAATTTATACGTCGTTGTGCACGCAAGCAAAATGACTTTCCCATTTTCGAACCTTATTATAAACTCACGCGTAAGCAAAAAGACATACTGTGGCATGGCGACAGAGAAGAACAACAGTTGCCTGAGGAGGAGCAAGTAAGCATTGATGCCTTCTTCCGTATGCTCGAGCGCAACCAATATAAAATTCAATATCGCGTGATGTTAGCACGTTATCGTGGCAAAACCGAGTGTCCCGTGTGTCATGGTTCACGTTTAAAGCCCGATGCTGAATACGTAAAAATTGGTGGACGTAGCATTACGGAGTTAGTGCGTATGCCCATAAAAGAGTTGTTGCCATTTTTCAACACTCTTGAACTCAGCGAGCACGATGCCGCTGTAGCCAAACGTCTGCTCACTGAAATACGTAGTCGCCTTACTTTTTTAACCGAAGTTGGCTTAGACTACCTCACGCTCGATCGTTTAAGCAATTCGCTCTCGGGTGGCGAAAGCCAACGCATCAACCTTGCCACTTCACTTGGTTCATCGTTGGTGGGTTCTCTCTACATTCTCGACGAACCCAGCATTGGACTTCACCCACGCGACACAGAGCGCCTCATACATGTGCTCAAACAACTGCGCGATTTGGGTAACACCGTGATTGTCGTAGAGCACGACGAAGAAATAATGCGTGCTGCTGATTATATTATAGACATAGGTCCTGAAGCAGGACGTTTAGGCGGAAGTGTGGTATACAACGGACCCTATGTGGCAGACGAGACATTATTGCCCCATAGAGAACAGTTGTGGAATAAAGAAAAAAATGCCTACATTTCGCACACCCTTAACTATTTGTATGGTCACGAGCAAATACCTACTCCCTTATCGCGTCGTCCTTGGAATCGTTCCATCCGCATAGAAGGCGCACGTGCCAATAACCTCAAGGGTATTAACGTGGAATTTCCGCTTAATGTGCTCACAGTGGTTACTGGTGTGAGTGGTTCGGGCAAGTCTACACTTGTGCGCGATATTTTTTATCGTGCCTTAAAGCGAGCCAAAGACGAGGTTTGTGAGCGTCCTGGCGAGTATGTAGCTTTAAAGGGGGATGTCGATGCCGTGCAAGCCATTGAGTTTGTCGACCAAAATCCCATAGGACGTTCATCGCGTTCTAACCCTGTCACCTATGTCAAGGCCTACGACGAAATACGTAAACTTATGGCAGCACAGCCCTTAGCCAAGCAGATGGAATACACGCCTGCCTACTTTTCGTTTAATGCTGAGGGCGGACGTTGTGAAGAGTGTAAGGGCGAAGGTACTGTAAAGGTAGAAATGCAATTCATGGCAGACTTAGTATTAGAATGCGAGAGTTGTCATGGCAAGCGTTTTAAAAGCGACATTCTCGAGGTGCGCTATGAAGGCAAAAACATCTACGACATTCTCGAGATGACAGTAAACCAAGCCATAGAGTTCTTTGAATCTCACGGACAGAAAAAAATAGTATCTCGTTTGCGTCCGTTGCAGGATGTGGGACTTGGTTACATCAAGTTAGGGCAATCAAGTTCAACTCTCTCGGGCGGTGAAAATCAGCGTGTAAAACTTGCCTATTATTTAGGCTTAGAGCGCTCAGTGCCCACACTGTTCATCTTCGACGAGCCTACTACGGGACTTCACTTCCACGACATCAATCGTTTGCTCCATGCCTTCCAAGCTCTCATAGAGCGAGGTCATTCTATCGTAGTGATAGAGCATAACACCGATGTCATAAAGTGTGCCGATTACGTAATAGACCTTGGTCCTGAAGGCGGACGTGAAGGGGGCAATATTGTGGCATGTGGCACTCCCGAGGAAATCGTAAAACAAGCCAAAGGATACACTTGGAGAAGCCTAAAGTAAGGTCTTAGTAAAACATAAAATAGCCAGGCATGAGGAAAAGGGAATTATCACCCTAACGCTTATGCCTGGCTATTTTATGTAATGGGTGGTTCTAATAATTCTGATAAGTCGATTTGTGCCCTATCGTATGTGTATTTTTTCTTTGAGAATATGGGCTACGGTTCGGCTAAGATTACAAGCAAGCTTGCATCTTCGCTCTCACCTTGCACCATATTTGTTAGTGAACGAAGGAGCATAGCGGGCTATGTGACTGAGAGAACTGACAAAAAGACACATGCGAGAGGGTGCAAAGCGACTATCAGAATTTTAGAAATTTAAAATCAGAATTTTTAGAACCACCCTAATAGTATGTAATATTTATCAGATGCCTATAACCACTCTTTGCAAGAAGTAGCAAAGAATGCCAGCCAAATAGCCCACAAAGGCAATCCAAGTAATATTCTTCATGTACCAACCAAAGCTAATTTTTTCAAGACCCATAACCACAACACCTGCAGCAGAGCCAATAATCAGCATCGAACCACCTACACCTGCGCAGTACGCCAAGAGTTGCCAGAAGATGCCATCTTGTGCAAAGTCGCCTATCGCAGCTACGGGATACATACCCATGCAACCAGCCACCAAAGGTACATTGTCTACAATGCTCGAAAGCACACCTATGATGCCTGTTACCAAGAAGTGGTTGCCATCGAATGTTGTGTTCAAGCCTGTGCCTAATTGAGTGAGTACACCAATTGTTTCAAGACAAGCCACAGCCATTAAAATACCCAAGAAAAAGAGAATGGTCGACATATCAATGCGCGAGAGCATGTTTGTTACACGCTTCTGCATAGCGCCCTTTTCTTCAGCATGACCTAGGTGACGATAAAAAAGTTCAGTAACCGTCCACAGAACGCCAAGAACCAACAAAATACCTACAAATGGAGGCAAGTGTGTGATGCTCTTAAAAATAGGTACAAAAATCAAACCACCCACACCCAAGAAGAAGATAATCTTGCGTTGGTGTGCTGTGAGTTCGTCGGCACAACTTGCTTGCGTATTTGCATTATTCATCACCAATTCGCCCTTGAGTCTGTATTGCAAAATAAGTGCAGGAATAACCATTGAAACTACCGACGGAACAATAATTTCTTTAATCACGCCAGCTGCTGTAATCAATCCCTTGTTCCACAACATAATTGTAGTGACATCGCCAATGGGCGAGAAGGCACCTCCCGAGTTTGCAGCAATAATCACGAGCGAAGCATAAATAAGACGATCCTTATGGTCGCTTACCAACTTACGCAAAATCATAATCATCACAATGCTTGTTGTCAGATTGTCGAGAATGGCAGAAAGCACAAACGTCATGCAAGCAATGCGCCACAACAGTCCGCGTTTACTCTTTGTGCGCATCATGTCGCGTACAAAGTTGAAGCCACCGTTTTGGTCCACCAATTCCACAATGGTCATGGCACCCATCAAGAAAAACAGTGTAGTAGCAGTGCTGCCCAAATGTTTTTCTATCACGTCGCTCACAGCCAAGGGAATGTTATCGCCCAATAAGGCTGCGGGCAAGTACTGTTCGGGGCTAAACATAAAGAGTGTCCAGCACCCTACAAACATAAGCAGCGCAATAGCCGCCTTGTTGATTTTTGTGACACTTTCAATGGCAATCATAAAGTAGCCAAAAACGAAAACTGCCACAATCAAAGTTGTAAGAGTTGTCATTACTTTTGTTTAAATTATAGGTGTTTTTTATATTTGCGGAGCAAAGTTAGTGCAAACCGAATGCAATACAAAATAAAAAGCCTTTGGATTTTTATTTTTATTGCTGAGGTGCCGCCTAACTTCGTGAATCAAAGTTAGTGCAAGGTGAGAGAAGAGCAAAATAATTGTAGTTAATTTTGTGTTTCATTCTCAAATAGCTGAGGTTGCTAGACATTGCGCTAAAGTGCGTCTTTGTCCCATTTCTAATGTTCGGCATATTTAAATGTTCGGCATAACTTTCGGCATTAGAAATTTAATTTCTATTTTTTCCCTTACGTCAGATTCTACCTGATTCTCATGTGGTTGCAACGAAATGTTTTTCAAACAATATGTCTGACAATGTTCGGCATTCGGCAGTAAAATCTTTATATGCCGAAGGTTTTGCAGGGTATTATAGAGTCCGTCATCTAAAAGAAACGTCCCAAAATCGACTTTTATAAACTCCTGAAAAATCATTAACAATGAAACAGTATCGCAGTTCAACCAACAATTCCGATGGTATACTTTCCGTATCGTTCTCCGTATCGTTCTCCGTTCGTCCTCCGTTGATCCTCCGTTCATCCTCCGTTCATCCTCCGTTCAAGCTCCGTTCGAGCTCCGTTCAACCTCCGTTCGGGAATCGAAGATTGATCGAAGAATTATCGAAGAACGAACGGAGAATCATCGGAGGCAAGACGGAGATGTATCGAAACTCT
>UQQN01000106.1 GCA_900543155.1 uncultured Prevotella sp. | reverse complement strand
ATGCGATAAGGGGCTTTTTCAGCCAACGCTCGCAAATAGGGACGCATATCTTCGGCACCAAACGAACAGTTAAGTCCTACCGAGAAGATGTCTTCATCGTGTTGCACTGAGGCTAAAAAGGCTTCGAGGGTTTGTCCTGAAAGGGTACGTCCACTGGCATCGGCTATCGTCACACTCAACATAATGGGAATGCGACGTCCTGTACGAGCTTTTACCTGACGAGCAGCCATAAGGGCTGCTTTGGCATTGAGGGTATCGAAGATGGTTTCGAGCAAGAACAAATCTACCCCACCCTCGCTGAGCACTTGCATTTGCTCGGCATAGGCACTACACAATGTGTCGAAGTCAAGGGCACGATAAGCTGGGTTCTCTACGTCGGGCGACATAGAGAGTGTGCGATTGGTAGGACCTATTGATGCTGCCACAAAACGAGGTTTGTGGGGCGTAAGGGCTGTCATACGGTCAGCCTCTTCGCGAGCTATTTTTACGGAGGCACGATTCATTTGCACCACGTAGTCTTCGGTCTTATAGTCGGCTTGCGACACACGTTGGGCATTGAAGGTGTTGGTTTCTATAATATCGGCACCTGCCTCTAAATATTCACGATGTATTTGGCGCAATACGTCGGGGCGGGTTAGGGCTATTACGTCGTTATTGCCCTTCAGTTTTACCGCCCAATTTGCAAAGTATTCGCCACGAAAGTCATCTTCGGTGAGATGAAAACGCTGTATCATGGTTCCCATCGCACCATCGAGTATCAACACGCGCTGACTACATAATTGGTCAAGTGATTCGAATGTGGTAGAATGCATGGGCTTGTATTAAAGCGATTGTTTAATGATGAGTTCAGTTGAATAGGCGGCATTCATTGTGTAGAAATGCACAATAGGTACACCGGCTTCTTTTAGTTCGCGAACTTGCTGTATGCCCCACTCCACACCAAGTGCCTTTACATCGTCGTTGGTGCGGCATTTCTCGAACTCGCATGCCAACTCTTGGGGAAAGTCGATGTGGAATGTACGGGGCAACATGGTGCAATGGTTGAGTGTGGTAAGGGGCTTGATGCCTGGAATCACAGGAATGGTGATGCCCTCGCTGCGCAAACGCTCTACAAAAGCAAAATACTTGCTATTGTCAAAGAACATTTGTGTAACAATGCGTTTAGCGCCCATCGCAACTTTGGCTTTTAGGTGTGCAATGTCAGTGTCAAGGTTCATTGCCTCGTCGTGCTTTTCGGGATAGCCTGCCACACCAAAAGTAAAAGGCACTGTGAGGGGTTCTGTAGTCATGCCCCCCAATAGTTGTCCATTATTGAAGTCGTTTACTTGTTTGCACAATTCGGTGGCGTGTTCATACCCACCTGGGGTAGTTATAAAACGGTTGTCGCCTTTAGCACGGTCGCCACGTAGCAACAATAAGTCGGTTATGCCCAAGTAAGAAAGGTCTATGAGTTCGCTTTCAATCTCCGAAGCCGTAAACCCGCTGCAGATAATATGTGGCACGGTATGAATGTGGTAACGCTCTTTTATGGCTGCAGCAATAGCTACTGTGCCAGGACGATTGCGCACACTAAGTTTTTGAAAGGTACCATTGGGCAATTCGTTATAAACCGTTTCTGCACGATGGGTCGTAATGTTTACACACACCGGATTATAGGGCATCAAACGATCGATGGTATTGTATACGCTTGTCAAGCCCTTGCCACGCAAAGGAGGCAACACCTCAAACGAGAAATCTGTATGTTTAGTTGTTGTTGTCATTGTGTAGTTATTGTGTTGTAGTTGTGTGTTACTATTATGATATCTATGTAAAAAGGATATATTTTACATACAAGATGGGGAATCGTCTTTATTCGAAACGCTTCCCCATCACGATAGGTTGACTCTGATTTATCACTTAATCTTAATTTCGTCGCCTACCTTAAAGTGGTAGTTGTTCGAAATGGGATTCATCTTACAAAGTGAACTCAGGCGAATGCCAAAGCGTTGTGAAATGCTATAAAGACTCTCGCCTGCTTCCATTACGTGATAACGACGTTTCATGCCTGGGTCTGCTTTTTTGCGTTTCTTGCCTAAATAAACCACATCGCCTGCAGAGAGTTGGCGTTTGGCATCTACATCGTTATATTTGCGCAACTTGTCTTCTTTCTGCTTCACGGCACGAGCCACCGAGGCATAAGTGTCTCCTTCGCGAGCTATCACATAGAATTGTCCATTGCAACGACGTATAGGTCGTCCATCGGCAAAAGTCTTATATTCTATTTGCGCCTTATGCTCAATTTTGTCTTCACGACGATGGTGTTTCTTCTTATCGTATTCGTGAAGATTAAAACGCTCAATCATGCTAATAAGCGACTGTGCATAAGTAGGACTGGTGGCATATCCTGCAC
This sequence comes from uncultured Prevotella sp., assembly GCA_900543155.1. Taxonomy (GTDB): domain Bacteria; phylum Bacteroidota; class Bacteroidia; order Bacteroidales; family Bacteroidaceae; genus Alloprevotella. Next base: position 5,220 of record UQQN01000106.1, on the reverse strand, counting down.
GTTTCAGTCCGTGTGCCCAACCTTTATAATCGCTCGCACTAAGGTCGAACAAAAAAGCATAACGACGGCCATTACGCAAAAACACAGAATGGTCTTCGTAACTTTCAGACACGGTGTTATACACTCTAAACTTGTCGTCGGGTCTATCGTCAGCCATTATCATGTAAGGGCCCGTCCAATTCATACCCACCTTTATGCCAAAGTGGTTATTCGCCTCACGTGCCAACCGACTCTTCCCTGCCCCACTCTCAAGCAGCCCTTGTGCCAAGGTAATACTGGCGGGAATGCCATAGCGTTTCATTTGGTCTTGAGCCATTGGCGCATAGCGTTCTATGTATTGCTGATAGGCGGTTTGCGCATGCATCGACCACACACAAAATAACGCCATCAAAAAGACTAAATGCCTACGTATATTCATTTTGTTTTTTTCTATTGGATGAATGATGGCAAAATTACACATAATTTCGACGAAATACGATGTTTTGATGTGGAAAATACAAAAGGGCGGTTCTAAAAGTCGTAATTTTTAGAACCACCCTTAAATAAAAAATAAAGAGGATTAAATATTAGCGAATAAAGAGCAATTCGCGATATTTAGGAAGCGTCCACATTTCGTCCTCTACAATGAGCTCGAGTTTGTCAATGTGGTAACGAATTGTGTCGAAGTAAGGAGCAATTTCGTCGTGATAAGCCACAGCCAAAGTACGAATGTCCTCAATCTTATTTACTACCTTGCGCTTCTCAACCATAGCTTCTACGTTCTCTGCTACAAAACTTACGTGCTTGTTAATTTTCTCAATCAAGTCGATGTTGTAAGCAGTGAGACGCTTCACTGTGGCAGGATCGGCAAAAGCTTCTTGAATTTTGTGTACATTGTCAACCAATTCGCTTTGATACTTCGTAGCCACAGGAATAATGTGGTTCATGCAGAGGTCGCCGAGCACACGGGCTTCAATCTGAATCTTCTTTTGGTAGGTTTCCCATTTAATTTCGTTGCGTGCCTCGAGTTCGGGCTTGGTCATTACGTTCAAGCTTTCAAACATCTTGATAGAAGCATCGTCAAGGTAGCGGTCGAAGATTACCGGACATGAAGTTTCGCAATCGAGTCCACGACGCTTTGCCTCTTCCTTCCACTCTTCGCTATAACCATTGCCATCGAAGTGAATGGGCTTGCAAACCTTAATATCCTCGCGGAGCACCTCAAGAATCGCAGTAATTTTGCCTTCACCCTTCGCCATTAAAGCATCCACACGTGTCTTAAAGTCAACCAAAGCCTCAGCCACAGCAGTGTTCAACACAATCATGGCGCTGGCACAGTTTGCTATAGAACCTACGGCACGGAACTCAAAACGGTTACCTGTAAAGGCAAAGGGACTGGTGCGGTTACGGTCGGTGTTATCTACCATCAACTCAGGAATCTGAGGAATGTCGAGCTGCACACCATGCTTACCCTCGAGCGTAAAGAGTTCGTCGTTGGTTGAATTTTCTACCTTCTCAAAGAATTCGCTGAGCTGTTTACCCAAGAAGCTTGAGATAATTGCAGGAGGTGCCTCGTTAGCGCCCAAACGGTGTGAGTTTGTAGCACTCATAATAGAGGCCTTGAGCAAACCATTGTGCTTGTATACACCCATAAGGGTTTCAACAATAAACACGAGGAAGCGCAAGTTGTCCTCAGGCGTTTTACCTGGTGCGTGGAGCAAAGCACCTGTGTCGGTCGTAAGACTCCAGTTTTCGTGCTTACCCGAACCATTGATGCCTGCAAAAGGCTTTTCGTGGAGCAAACAACGGAAACCGTGCTTGCGAGCAATTTTGCGCATCAACGACATGATGAGCATGTTATGGTCTACAGCCAAGTTACACTCTTCAAAGATAGGTGCCAACTCAAACTGATTGGGGGCTACCTCATTGTGACGTGTTTTGCAAGGAATGCCAAGTTCGAGTGCTTGAATTTCAAGATCACGCATAAACTCTTGCACACGTTCGGGGATAGCGCCAAAATAGTGGTCATCCATCTGTTGGTTCTTGGCAGAATCATGTCCCATCAAGGTGCGACCCGTGAGCAAAAGGTCTGGACGTGCAGCATAAAGTCCCTCATCAATGAGGAAGTACTCTTGCTCCCAACCCAAATTCGCTGTTACACGAGTTACCTTAGGATCGAAATACTGACATACAGCAGTAGCAGCCTTGTCTACAGCTGCAAGTGCTTTTTTAAGGGGTGCCTTATAGTCGAGTGCCTCGCCAGTGTAGCTCACAAAGATGGTAGGAATCATCAAGGTGTCGCCCACAATGAATACAGGTGACGCAGGATCCCAAGCCGAATAACCACGTGCCTCGAAAGTAGAACGAATACCACCGTTAGGGAACGATGAAGCATCGGGTTCTTGCTGCACGAGTTCTTTGCCCGAGAAATTCTCTACCATACCGCCCTTGAAATCGTGTTCAACAAAGGCATCGTGCTTCTCGGCAGTACCTTCGGTCAAAGGTTGGAACCAGTGTGTGCAGTGGGTAACACCCATTTCCATAGCCCATTGCTTCATGCCTTTTGCCACATCGTTGGCTACTGACAAGGGCAGAGGAGTGCCTTTTTCAATTACCTCGCGGAGTTGTTGGTAGGTCTTCAACGGCAGATACTTAAACATCTTTTCTTGGTTGAATACGTACTTACCAAAGTACTCTGACGGGCGCTCTGCTGGCGCTTTTACTTCGAGGGGACGTTTCTTAAACGCCTCTTCCACAACTTTAAATCGAAGGTTGCTCATTGTTATTGAGATTTTATGGGGATTTTTCTAATTTTTGATGGATGATGTGTCCTTTGCATGCAGCGTAATCTTTTTGTGATGCTATACGCAATCACGCAACCTATCACACTGCCTATTTTGACATCACACGTTATTTTTATGCATTATTTTTATGCATCATTTCCTTTAATCTACGCATTGCCTCTTCGCAGTCTTCGCGTTTGCCAAAGGCGGTAAGGCGTATGTAGCCCTCGCCCGCAGGTCCAAAGCCTACACCTGGCGTGCTCACCACATGGATTTGCGTAAGGAGTTGCTCAAAGAACTCCCAACTGCCCACACCCTCTGGGGTTTTCAGCCAAAGATAAGGTGCATCAATGCCACCATATACTTGCAAACCTACCTCTGTCAACGTCTCGCGCATAATGCGTGCATTGGTCATGTAATAGTCAATGGTTTCGCGCACTTGGCGTTTACCTTCTTCACTATATATTGCCTCGGCTGCACGCTGCACAATATAAGCAGTGCCGTTAAACTTGGTGCATTGTCTGCGATTCCACAACTGATTGAGCTGCACCATCTCGCCACTCTTGCTTTTCACAACCAACTCTTTGGGCACTACCGTATAGCCACAACGCAAGCCCGTGAAGCCAGCCGTTTTTGAGTAGGAATGAAACTCCACAGCACATTTCTTGGCTCCCTCAATCTCGTAAATTGAATGTGGAATGCCCTCAGTAGTGATGTAAGCCTCGTAAGCAGCATCATAGAGCAAAATGCTGTGATGTGCAAGGGCGTATGCCACCCATTTTTCGAGCTCCTCACGACTGAGTGTTGTGCCTGTGGGGTTATTTGGGTAGCAAAGATAAATCATATCTGTGGAATGAGCGGGTAATTCGGGCACAAAATTGTTTTTTGACGTGCATGAACAGTAAGTTATGTCACTCCACATGCCATTTTCAACACTTCCGGCACGTCCACCCATCACATTCGAGTCTATATAAACGGGATAGATAGGGTCGGTCACACAGATTGAATTATCTGTTCCTAATATGTCGCCAAAGTTTCCGGTGTCGCTTTTTGCACCATCGTTTATAAAAATCTCGTCCGTGTCGAGCGTAATGCCACGGGGTGCAAAATCGTTATCCACTATTGCACGACGCAAAAACTCATAGCCATGTTCAGGACCATAACCGCGAAACGTCTCAGCACTCCCCATCTCGTCTACTGCCTTGTGCAAGGCTTGAATAACGGCAGGAGCCAACGGACGGGTCACATCGCCTATGCCCAAACGTATGATTTGTGCCTCGGGATGTGCCTCTTTATAGGCATTCACCTTTTGGGCTATGTCTGCAAAGAGATAATTCTTTTGCAATTTCAAAAAATTTTCGTTGAGAGTGACCATGTTAATGTATAATTTATAACTTACAATGTATAATTATAATAACGTATTTCTAAAGAATAATTCTCAAAAAAGATCTGATTTTTAATTACTGATTTCTGATTCTATATTATCAGCAATTTCTGTTTCTCCATCAAACACCTTTGTAGCGGGTCCGGTCATCATTACATGTCCCGTGGTGTTGTCCCAATCAATATGTAGCGTGCCACCATCCATTTCGATGTCGCTACTTCGACCTGTACGTTTAGTTAGGGCTGCTGCCACTGCGGTAGCACAAGCGCCTGTACCGCATGCCATGGTAATGCCCGAACCTCGTTCCCACACGCGCATTCTGATGCTACCATCCTCACGCACTGTAGCAAACTCTATGTTGCATCGTTCAGGAAACGCGGTAGCAAACTCAAGGGTCGGTCCCACACCTGCCACGTCGAACGACGCTGCATCGTCTACAAACACCACAAAGTGTGGATTTCCCATCGACACAAAGGTGCCCGTATACGTTTTTCCGTCTGTGGCAAGCACCTCTCCTTCGGTCATGCTTCCATCAGCTGTTGCCAACTGCGTGGGCACACTCAAGCGCGGTGCATCCATGTCTACAGTCACACTTTCCACATGGTCGGTCGCAGGGTCTACGTGCAACTTCAAAATCTTTATACCCGACAACGTAGCGAGCTTCACCTCTGTGCTGCGTGTCATGTGGTTGTCATAAAGATATTTGCCTATACAGCGCGAAGCATTGCCACACATGCGAGCCTCACTGCCATCGGCATTAAATATGCGCATCGAAAAATCAGCGGTGGGGGCAGCAACACACGCGCCACTTTCAGCACATTTGCCACTATCTGCCCTACCTTTATCCTCAGCACTTTTCAACGCATCACCGCTGTCAATCAGCACCAAGCCATCGCCGCCTATCCCTTTATGGCGGTCGCTCCACAATCGCGACAACGCTTCGGGGTGGTCTATCGGATATTGCAACGCATTCACATAGATGTAATCGTTGCCTGCACCATGCATCTTGGTAAACTTTATCGTTCGCATCTTTCTTTTTGTTTTTTGATGGTGCAAAGATAATGCTTTTTTATA